>NZ_JBTSRB010000013.1:0-65692 GCF_054637675.1 Metallibacterium sp. | reverse complement strand
CACCGCCGCAGGTCGTGCGCAGAACCGTCGCATCGAGTTCAAGGTCGAGAACCCGGGGCAGATGGGGCAGTAATTCCGCGCCAGTCCGCACCACGAGAAAGCCCGGCGCAAGCCGGGCTTTTTCTGGGTGCGCGAATGCGCTTTGCGGACCTGATTCGCCTTGATCCTCAGCATGAAAATTGCTCGCCATGCGCAGGACTGGCTCAGGATGCGGCTCGCAGAACATCATCGCGCGCACCAGTCGCGGCAGCATCGCGCGCAGGTCAAATCGGCGGTTGAAACGGTAAGCTGCTTCCACCAGGTAGAGGCGCGCATCCCGAAAAGGGACTTCCTGCGGTCGTACTTGCTCTGCCGGATGGCGTGGTAGCTGCCGCTGAGGCGCGCTTGACGTTGCCCAGCAGCACATTGACCCAGCGCGTGCCAGTGACCTCGCAGGCGGCGCGACCGCCGCCCTGTCTCCAGTAACCGTCCCTTGGGGACTTCCGTTGGCCGTCTTGGTCGTGGTCAGCAGATGGACGGCCAACAGCCAAGTGCGCGGCGGCAGCTGGGTCGCCATCATCCCCGCGCAGGCGGGAAGCGCTTTACAACAGCGAAGCTGGTCGTCCAGTAGCCGGTCGTGCGCCGAAGCCACTGGATTTCCGCATTCGCGAATAATGACGAAGGATTGAGGAAGTGTCTGGGGTCGTTGGGCAATCAGGCATGTGGCACAGCCGAACGGGAAACCGATCGGTTGCGGTAAAGCCACTACCGGATGTCATCCCCGCGTAGGCGGGAAGCGCTTTACAACAGCGAAGCTGGTCATCCAGTAGTCGGCGGCGCCGAAGTCACAACCAGGTCGTCATCCCCACGCAAAAACCTGCCCCCACGAAGGCGGGGGCGGGGAATCTAGTCGCCGGCCGCGACGAAGCCTCAAGGCGTCTTGTCGCCGTTGCCCCGCGCGGCGTCCTGCAGCAGGCTGGACTGTGGCGGCGCGGCGGGTGTATCTGGCGTGGCAGCGGGCGTCGGCGCTGAGCTGGGCGCCGAGTTGGGCGCAGCGGCGGGCGCAGGTGTCGCGACGACGGGTGCGGGCTTGATGACCGACGCAGGTGCAAGGGCGGGTAACGGCACCGCCGTCACGATTGCGGGCGCCGTAGACGCTACGTGCGCAGGTATCGCGGCCGGCGTTGGCACGGATGCGGGTGCAGCCGGTGTCGCGACCGGCGCGAACGTTGGTGCGGTCGTTGGTGCTGCCACGGGCGCTGACGGGGCAGGGGCGGGTGCCGGTTTGGGCGCCGAAAACGTGGGCGCTGGCATTGCGGCGGGCGCGGCGCTCACGACCGGCGCTGCCGTCGCGTAGGCGGCGGCATCCAGCGGCACTGAGGGCGCAGGGCGCGGCGGCACGGGCGCCGACACGGATCGCGGCGCAGCTACGAATGGGCTGGGCGTGGCGGCAGGCGTCGGCGCGGTCGCCAACGGGCTCGATGCGGTGGTGGCAGCAGGGCGTAGATCCACGCTGCTTGCCGGCGCAGCCGCAGGTGCCGCAGCGGATGTTACGGCGCCGGGTGCCGCGACCGGCACGCCCACCTGCGGCGCTGCTGGCGCAGGCTGCGCGAATGGTGCGGACGATGGCGCAGACGATGCGGACAGCGGCACGGATGTCGGTGCGGTCGGTTCTGGCGCGCGTGCCGCGAGTCCTGTTTGGCGCGACTTGGCTTGCTCGCGCGCAGCAGGCTCGGCGTGATTCGGCTGCGCTTGCCCGACGGCGCTGTCAGCGTCCTCATCGTCGTAATCCGCGGCGTCGGTGTCGCTGTTGCCGGGTGTGCCGGAAGTGTTCAACGCCGAGGCCTCGGCGTTGCGACGACGACGGCCACCGCGGCGGCCGCGGCGCCGCGAACGCGGTGCTTCGTTGCCTTCGCTGGCGCCGGCCATTGCCGGTGTGGCGAGTGTGGTGCCGGCGCTTGCAATGCTGGCTGCAGTGACGTCGGTCGGGTTGTGGGGTGCGCTGGCGGGCACCAGAGCAGTCGCTGTGCTGCCTGTCGTATCGACCATGGTGCTCGGAATGGGTGTTTCCGGCGCGGCGGCCTGCGCGGCGGGCGTGCGCTCGCGGCTGGGGCGCTCATTCGCGGGACGCTCGCTGGCAACGCGCTCGGCTCCGGGTTTGGCGGGACGCTCGGCGGGTTTGCTCGCGGCGGTCTGCGTGCGTGCGGCGGGCGCGGGCCTGGCCTGAGTCGGACGCTGCTGCGCGGCCGCATTCTTGGCGGCGGGTGTGGCGTTGCGGCTGCGTCCGCCACCACGGGCTTCATCGCGGTGGCTGCGGTGCTCGCGAGTCTCGCGGGGGCCGCGCTCGCGCTCGCCAGCGCGCGCGCTGTTGCGTGGTTTCGCCGCCGTCGCTGCGGGCGCGGGCGGGATCGGGGTCTCGCCGCTGCGGAACCAGCCAAACAGGCGCTTGAGCAGGCCGCCCTCGGCGGATACCGGCATCGCCATCGGTGTGGTGGCAACGGGTTTGGGCGCGCCGGCTGCGGGGGCGGGGGCGGGGGCATCTTCTTCCTCGCGCAGCGGCGCCGGGCTGCTGGGGCGCACGCCGGATACCGCGGGCTGCTCGCCTTGCACATCGATCTGGCCGGCCTTGGGCAGCACGGTTTCGGCGCGGGCGGTCAGGCGCTCGTAACTGGGTTTGACGTGCTCGCCCATGTCGCTGTCGCGCAGGCGCGTGATTTCGAGGTGCGGGGTTTCCAGGTTTTCGTCGGCGACGACGACCACGTGCACCTTGTGGCGCATTTCGATCTCGACCACCGCCGCGCGTTTTTCGTTGAGCAGGTAATTGGCGACCGCTGGCGGCGCCTGCACCAGCACCTGGCCGGTGCTTTCCTTCATGGCGTGCTCCTCGACCAGGCGCAGCGTCGACAGCGACAGCGATTCCACGCCGCGAATGCGGCCGTGGCCCTCGCAACGCGGGCACACGATCTGGGTGGATTCGCCGAGGCTGGGACGCAGGCGCTGGCGCGACATTTCCAACAGGCCGAAGCGCGAGATACGCCCGATCTGCACGCGCGCGCGGTCGTGGCGCAGCGCATCCTTGAGCCGGTCCTCGACCTCGCGCTGGTGCTTGGGGCTGTCCATGTCGATGAAGTCGATGACGATCAGCCCGCCCATGTCGCGAATGCGCAGTTGGCGCGCGATCTCGGTGGCGGCCTCGAGGTTGGTGTTGAACGCGGTGTCCTCGATGTCGCTGCCCTTGGTGGCGCGCGCCGAATTGATGTCGATCGCGGTCAGTGCCTCGGTGGCATCGATCACGATCGAGCCGCCTGCGGGCAGGCGCACGTTGCGCTCGAAGGCGTTCTCGATCTGCGTCTCGATCTGGAAGCGCGAGAACAGCGGCGTGGTGTCCTGATACAGCTTGAGCTTGCGCAGGTTGTTGGGCATCACCTGTTGCACGAACTCGCGCGCATCGTTGAACATCTCCTCGCTGTCGATGAGGATTTCGCCGATGTCGTTGCGCAGGTAGTCGCGCAGCGCGCGGATGATCAGACGTGATTCCTGATAGATCAGGAACGGCGCGCTGCGGCTTTTGGCGGCCTCGTCGATGGCTTTCCACAGTTGCAGCAGATAGTCGAGATCCCACTGCAGTTCCTCGGCGTCACGGCCCATGCCCGCGGTGCGCACGATCAGGCCCATGTCCTCGGGCAGGGTGAGCAGCTCCATGGCTTCTTTCAGCGCCTGGCGATCCTCGCCCTCGATGCGTCGCGACACACCGCCGGCATTGGGGTTGTCCGGCATCAGCACCATGTAGCGACCGGCGAGGCTGATGAAGCTGGTCAATGCCGCGCCCTTGGTGCCGCGTTCTTCCTTCTCGACCTGGACGATGATCTCCTGGCCTTCCCTGAGCAGCTCGCGGATACCGGCCTTGCGCGCATCCACGCCGGGTTGGAAGTAGATCCTGTTGACTTCCTTCAGCGGCAGAAAGCCGTGGCGCTCGGCGCCATATTCGACGAAACAGGCTTCCAGCGAGGCCTCGACGCGGGTGATGCGTCCCTTGTAAATGTTGCCCTTGCGCTGCTCTTTGGAAGGGATTTCGATGTCAAGGTCGTACAAGTTCTGGCCATCGACGATGGCCACGCGCAACTCTTCGCGCTGAGTCGCGTTGATCAACATGCGTTTCATTGTGTTGTTCCTCGGTCGCCCGTGGGGCGCGCCGCGGTGGCGCCAGAGGCGGCCAACCGGGCTCGCACCGTCGGGGTGCAAAGCGCAGCGGGTTACGCTGCGCCGGTGGGTGGGTTACGACTGCACCATCGGCACCGCCCGGTGCCTTCTAGGGCACCGGCTGGACGCCGACCTGCATGAACAGGCTGGACGGAGTGCGGCCGCCTCGTACACGATGCACGGCCTGATCCGGCCGGCACTGCCGGCAGGTGCGGTCCTGCGGCTTTACCGCCAGGACCCGCAAAGAGCCCGTGCAGTGTAGGTGCCTGAAGGGACATTTTTCAATGATGACGCGAACTTCCGATGCGCCCGTTGGCGGCGTTCAGCACGTTCAGGTCGGTCCCGAGCGCGCTGGACAGCGCATCGACAACGCCCTCAGCACCATCCTGAAAGGCGTGCCGCGTAGCCTGATCTACCGGCTGTTGCGCACCGGACAGGTGCGTGTGAACGGCAAGCGCGCCAGACCCGACACGCGCCTGAACGCGGGTGACGAGCTGCGTTTGCCGCCGCTGCGCCAGTCGGCCCCCGCGGCCAGCGCGGCGCCCGACGCGGCGCTGATCGAGCGTCTGCGCGCTGCCGTGGTGCATCGCGACAAGCATTTCCTGGTGCTGGACAAGCCCTGCGGCATCGCCAGCCACGGCGGTAGCGGCATCAGTCATGGCGCCATCGAACTGCTGCGCGCGGCCTTTCCCGACGACAGCATCGAGCTGGCGCACCGTCTCGATCGCGATACCTCGGGCGTGCTGGTGCTGGCGCGCTCGCGCAGCGCGTTGCTGGGTGTGCAGGCGGCGATCCGCGAGGGCCGCGTCACCAAGCAGTACCTGTGCCTGATGACGGGGCGCCTGCAGCGCGCGCGTTTCGATGTGAACGTGCCGCTGCGCAAGTTCGATCTGGCCGGCGGCGAGCGCCTGGTGCGCGTGGCCGATGACGGCAAGCCGGCGCTGACGTTTTTTCGCGAGCTCGAGCGCTATGCCGACGCCAGTCTGGTCGAGGCCACCTTGGCCACCGGGCGCACGCACCAGATCCGCGTGCACGCTCAGCATGCCGGCCATGCGCTGGCCGGCGATGAAAAATACGGCGCGCGCGAGGTCAACAAGCTGTGGCGCGCGCGCGGTCTCAGGCGCCTGTTCCTGCACGCGGCGCGCTTCGAGTTCGAGATCGACGGGCAGGGCTGGAGTTTTTCCGCGCTGCTGCCCGATGAACTGCGGGCAGTGCTGCAGACTCAGAACCTGTGAATGAATCTGCTGCCGTCGCGAGGCTGATCCTGGGCGGCTCCGGCAAGGCGCGGGGTGCAGAAAATCGAGCGCGTAGCCGGGCCTACGCAAGCGATTTTCGGGATCCCCGCAACGCAGCCGGAGGCGTCCAGGAGCAGCCGCAGTAGGCGAGGGGATTCTTTCACAGATGTTCTTACCGCCCCAGCCCAGATAACGCCCGCCGACCGCCAGCAAGCGCAGCCATCCGCTGTCGCTGGTGATGCCGAGCACCGCCGCCGCGCCCAGCGTGTGCGCGACGATCACCGGCAGCAGCGCGCCGCGGCGCAGAAACCATCCCCCCTGCAGTAGCCCCGCGGCGAAGGTCAACAGCACCGCGAGCGCGCCGGCACAGTGCGGCATCCAGCCGCCGCGCCACCACTACCAACAGCCGGGACTGCTGCAGCGCGGCCAGCACCGGCACCCGCGGCCGTGCGCCATGGCTCATCAGCGTTGCAGCAGGCGCTCGACGCGTGCGGCGCAGATCATGTCATTCAGCGACAACCCGCCGCAGTCGTGCGTCGACCACAGCACCTGGCAATGGCCGTAACCGGCCCGCAAATCGGGGTGATGATCGGCGCAGTTGGCCATGAAGCCGACCGCGTTGATGAAGCCGAGAGTGCGGTGGAAATCGGCGAAGCGGAAATCCTTGCCGATGCTGAGGCCGTCCGCGCTGCGCTGCCAGTCGGGCAGTAGCGCCAGCAACTCGGCGAGGCGCGCGTCGTTCAGGCGCTGTTCGGCACCGCGACGTGGCACACAGGGCTGCGCGGCAAGTTCATCGAGGGTCATGGTGGTGTGTCCGGTTCATCGTCGAGGCGCGAGTATAGGCCGCTACAATGTGCCCACGAGGTACACCGACATGATCGATATTTCCGAGCGCGCGCAAAGCTACTTCCGCAAGCTGCTGGCCGAGCAAGGCAGCCCCGGCTGGGGCATCCGCTTGCGCGCCCGCGATGGCGGCACGCTGAAAGGTGACTGCGAGTTGAGTTTTTGCGAGCCCGGCGAGATCGTCGGCGACGAGTGGGTGCTGGAGTGCGAGGGGTTCAGCGTCTACATCGACAGCGCCAGCGTGCCGTGGCTCGATGGCGCCGCGCTCGACTACCTGCCGACCGGCACCGGTCACGCGCTCAGCGTGCGCGCGCCGCGCCTGCGCGGCGATGTGGATGGCGCGCAGTCCTCGCTGGCCGAGCGCGTGAATCGCGTCATCGTCGACATCATCAACCCGCAACTGGCGCAACACAGTGGTCGCGTCAGCCTGATGGAAGTGGGCAGCGATGGCAGCGTGGTGCTGGCTTTCGGCGGCGGCTGCCAGGGTTGCGGTCAGGTCGATCTGACGCTGCGCGAAGGCATCGAGCGCACCTTGCGCGAGCAGGTACCCGAGATCACCGCCGTGCGCGACGCCACCGAGCACGCCAAGGGCGAGAATCCGTACTACGCGGCGCACGCGCACGGCGAGTCGGCGCTGCGCTGAGCGGCGACCGTCAGGCTATTTCGGCCTGTTGTCTCGGCATGACAGGCTGCGGCTCGGCTCGGTCGAGGCGCGTGGAAATGGCCCCTCGATTCGTCATGCCGAATCGTTATAGCGAGGTGCCTTGGCGCTTGTGCGATCCGGAAACCTCACCACGCAGCGTCCACACCGCGGGTTTTTGCGCGGCGAAATAGGCCGCGATGTCCTCGCGGTCCTGCTCGGTCAGGGTCGAGGCGAAACCGACCATGATGGGGTTTTTGCGCTGGCCGTCCTGATACTCCTTCAACGCCTGCACGATGTACTGCGCGTACTGGCCGCCCAGGCGCGGGTATTGCGGATCGAGCGAGTTGCCGTTCTCGCCGTGACAGGCGAAGCAGACCACAGCCTTTTTCTTGCCCGCGGCGGCGCTGCCGCCAGCATGCGCGACCGGGATCATCAGCAGCAGCGCGGTCAGCACCGGGGCGAGGATGAGAGTGCGTGTCATCGAATAATCCCCCGGGCTCACTTGCGGATGCTGGAAAGGTAGGCCGCGATATTGCGGATGTCCTGCTCGGACAGGCTCTTGGCCTGGATGTTCATGGTCATGGTCGGTGGCGTGCGCTGGCCATCGCGGTATTCGTTGAGCGCCGCGACCAGATAGTCGTAGTGCTGCCCGGCGATCTTCGGCACCGGATAATTCGGGTAGGCGTTGCGATAGCCGGGAATGCCGTGGCAGCCGTGGCAGGTGAACACCATCAGGCGACCGGCGGCGGCATCGCCGGGATGCTTGGCAACGGGCGCGGTCGATGTCGGCGCGGGGGCGGGCGCGGCGATCGCCACACTGGCGATGCCGACCAGAAACGAGGCAAGCAGAAGCGATCGCAACATGAAAAGTCCTCGGCGAGGGGCAAGGCGCGGCGCGGCCGCAATCCGGACCCGCGCAAGGCCCGGAGTATAGCGACAGCCAGCGTTCACGAAACAAGCATGTGGGTGAAGGCCGCCTGCACAATCGCATGGTCTACGTGCGGCGCATGCAAGGCGCCGGCCGCGGCGCGCCTGCTAGCATCCACGCCGCAGCGGCATTGATGCCGACCCACGCGCGCGAGGCTCCATGTTTCCCACTCATCCCCGCATTGCCCTGATCGGTCTGGGCTACGTCGGTCTGCCGCTGGCGCTGGCTTTCGGCCGCGAGTTCGACACGCTGGGCTTCGATATTAATCCCACGCGCGTAGACGCACTGCGTGCCGGGCGCGATCACACCCTGGAGGCCAGCGCCGCCGAGTTGGGCGCCGCGCCGCATCTGCGCTACAGCAACACGAGCGCGGACCTGGACGGGCGCGAGGTGTTCATCGTCACCGTGCCCACGCCGGTGGACGAAGCGCAGCGCCCCGATTTGCGCCCGCTGGTCGCGGCCAGCGAAACCGTGGGCCGCGCGCTGCGCCCCGGCGCGGTGGTGATCTACGAATCCACGGTGTATCCCGGCACCACCGAGGAAGTCTGTGTCCCGACACTGGAGCGCGTCTCCGGTCTGGTATTCAACCGCGACTTCTTTTGCGGCTACAGCCCCGAACGCATCAATCCGGGCGATCGCCAACATCGCCTGGAAACCATCATCAAGGTGACCGCTGGCTCCACGCCCGAGGCCGCCGAGTTCGTCGATGCGCTGTACCGGCGCATCGTTCCGGCCGGCACGCACCGCGCCAGCTCGATCCGCGTGGCCGAGGCCGCCAAGGTCATCGAGAACACCCAGCGCGACGTCAACATCGCGCTGATCAACGAGCTGGCGATGATCTTCAACAAGATGGGCATCGACACCGCCGAGGTGCTGGCGGCGGCGGGCAGCAAGTGGAACTTCTTGCCGTTTCGTCCTGGCCTGGTGGGCGGGCATTGCATTGGCGTCGATCCGTATTACCTCACGCACAAGGCCACCGCGCTGGGTTACCACCCCGAGCTGACCCTGGCCGCACGCCGCATCAACGACAAGATGGGCATTTACGTCGCCAATCAGGTGCTGCGGCTGATGGCGCGTCACGGCATCGGTGCGGTCGGCGCGCGCGTGCTGGTGCTGGGTCTGACCTTCAAGGAGGACTGCCCGGACCTGCGCAACACCAAGGTCGTGGACCTGATCCGCGAATTGCGCGAGGCCGGCGCCGTGGTGGATGTGCACGATCCCTGGGCCGATGCCGCGCTGGCGCACGCGGAATACAGTCTGGATGTAGTGCCGCAGCCGCAAGCCGGCCGCTACGACGCCATCGTGCTGGCCGTGGCGCACCAGCGTTTTCGCGATCTGGGCGCGGCGGGCATCCGCGCACTCGGCCGCGGCGGCGCGGTGATTTACGACCTCAAGCGCGTATTGCCGGCGGGCGCGGCGGATGGGGCGTTGTAGATTGCGACCTCTTGAGGGTGCTCCCGCTGATGTTGCGGTGGCGCGCAGCGGATGGCGGAGATGGACGCTCGTGCGCTGACGCATGGTCTGGCCCGAGCCTGAAACACCCGGCAATGCTTGCGTGGCGCCATGACTTCCGGCCGAGGCGCCGGCGCGCGCCCGAAGCGAAGCTGAACGAGCGCCCGCGCGGCGCTGAACTCGGCTGGCCCCAGGTCATCGAAACCTGCACCGCGCTACGGTATCCATTCAACCCACTGCTCTGGAGACTGCTCGATGAAAAGGACGCTGCTCAAGCTCGCAGCCCTCGCCCTGCTCGTGGCGACGCCGCTGGTCAGCGTGGCCGCCACAGCCGGCCTGCCTGATTTCACCTCGATCGTGGAGAAATACGGCCCGACGGTAGTCAATGTCCGCGCCGACATCACCCAGCCCAGCCCGTTCAGTCGCGGCCCCGGCGGCCAGCAACAGGCGCAGGTACCGGATATTTTCCGTTTCTTCGGCTTTCCAGTGCCGCCACCGCAGCAGATGCAACCCGAGGAGGAAATCTCCATGGGTTCGGGCTTCATCATCTCGCCCGACGGCTACATCCTCACCAACGACCACGTGGTCGATGGCGCCAAGAAAATCAGCGTGACCTTGGCCGATCACCGCGAGTTCACCGCGAAGCTGGTGGGCGCCGATGCCACCTATGACATCGCGCTGTTGAAGATCAATGCGCAGAACCTGCCCACGGTCGCGATCGGCAACTCCAATGCGCTCAAGCCCGGGCAGTGGGTACTCGCGATCGGCTCGCCATTCGGTTTCGATCACACCGTGACCGCCGGCATCGTCAGTGCGGTGAGTCGCAGTTTCGGACCGGAGGATCAGCAGTTCACGCCCTTCATCCAGACCGATGTGCCCATCAATCGCGGCAACTCCGGTGGCCCGCTGTTCAACATGGACGGCCAGGTGATCGGCATCAACTCGCAGATTTTCTCCAACACCGGCGGCTACATGGGCGTGTCCTTCGCCATTCCCATCGATGTGGCGATGAACGCGGTACAGCAGCTCAAGACCAAGGGCTACGTCGAGCGCGGCATGATCGGCGTGACCATGCAACCCGTGACACGCAACACCGCCAAGGCTCTGGGCATGAGCCGCGTCGAAGGTGGGCTGGTGGCCAGTGTGGAGCCCGGCAGCCCGGCGGCCAAGGCCGGCATCAAGCCCGGCGATGTGATCGTGGCCTATGACGGCAAGACAATCAACTCGGTGAAGGATTTGCCGCCGATGGTTGGCATGACCCCGCCTGGAAGTATTGCCAGGGTCACGGTGGTGAGGTTCGGCAAGACGCTGAATCTGAATGTGAAGGTCGAGCAGGCACCGCGTGGCAAGAATGCGCTGGCGAAGATGGAGCAGGCGATCTCCGGCAACGGGCTCGGCCTGAGCGTGAAGGATCTCAGCGCCGGCCAGCGCCAGCAGTTGGGCCTGAAGGTGGGCGAGGGCGTGCAGATCAGCACGGCCAGCGGCCCCTCGCGCGATGCCGGTTTGCAGCCGGGTGATGTGATCCTGATGGTGGGCCAGGAGCGCGTTGGCAGCGTGACCCAGTTCGAGAGCGCCGTGCGAGCCTACAAGCCGGGTCAGGTCGCGATCCTGCTGGTGCGCCGCGGCCAAGTGAGCCAATTCGTGGCCGTGCCGGTGCCGAGGCCCGGTGCCGGCAAGCAATGACGCGCGGAGTATGGCTGCAGCGCAGCCGCAGGATTCATCCTGCGGCTGCGCTTGCCGCCCCGGCCGCGCCGGCCTTCTGCCATAATCGCCACGCGCTGCCTGCGGGTGGCGTCAATATTCCTCGGAACAGCGCCGCCCGTGGGCGGCGCGCGGCTGTGTGCGGTGCGCCCAGGCCGTCCACGCACCGTGCAGGCCATGGATCACATCCGCAACTTCTCCATCATCGCCCACATCGACCACGGCAAGTCCACGCTCGCCGACCGCATCATCCAGCTCTGCGGCGGTCTCGAGGCGCGCGAGATGGAGGCGCAGGTGCTCGACTCCAATCCGATCGAGCGCGAACGCGGCATCACCATCAAGGCGCAGTCGGTGTCGTTGCCGTACACGGCGCGCGACGGCCGCACCTACATGCTCAATTTCATCGACACCCCCGGCCATGTCGACTTCAGCTACGAGGTCAGCCGCTCACTGGCCGCCTGCGAGGGCGCGCTGCTGGTGGTCGACGCCGCGCAGGGCGTGGAGGCGCAGTCGGTGGCCAACTGCTACACCGCGGTCGAGCAGGGCCTGACCGTGGTGCCGGTGCTCAACAAGATCGACCTGCCCACCGCCGACATCGAGCGCGTCAAGGCCGAGATCGAGGCGGTGATCGGCATCGACGCCGAGGACGCCATCGCGATCAGCGCCAAGACCGGGCTCAACGTCATCGAGGTGCTGGAGGCCATCGTCGCGCGTATCCCGCCGCCGCGCCCGCGCGACACCGATCGGCTGCAGGCGCTGATCATCGACTCGTGGTTCGACAACTACATGGGCGTGGTCTCGCTGGTGCGCGTGATGCAGGGCGAGATCAAGCCGCGCGACAAGATTCTGGTGATGTCCACCGGGCGCGCGCACGAAGTCGAATCGGTCGGCGTGTTCACGCCCAAGCGCAAGCCGCAGGCGCGGCTGGGTCCGGGCGAGGTGGGCTGGGTCACGGCCAGCATCAAGGACGTGCACGGCGCGCCGGTAGGCGACACGCTGACCTTGGCGTCGAGCCCGGCGGCGCAGGCGTTGCCCGGTTTCCAGCAGATGCAACCGCGCGTGTTCGCCGGGCTGTTTCCGAGCGAGGCCGACGATTACAACGCGCTGCGCGAGGCGCTGGACAAGCTCAAGCTCAATGATGCCGCGATGTTTTTCGAGCCGGAATCCTCCGAGGCCATGGGCTTCGGCTTTCGCTGCGGATTCCTCGGCCTGCTGCACATGGAGATCGTGCAGGAGCGCTTGGAGCGCGAGTACGACCTGGACTTGATCAGCACCGCGCCCACGGTGGTCTACGAGGTGGCGCTGAAGGACGGCAGCGTGATGCGTCTGGACAATCCGGCCAAGCTGCCGGCGCTGACGCAGATCGAGGAGATCCGCGAGCCGATCATTCTCGCCACCATCCTCACGCCGCCCGATTACGTCGGCAACGTGATCACGCTGTGCGAGGAAAAACGCGGCGTGCAGCGCTCCATCCAGTATCTCGCCACGCAAGTGCAGATCAGTTATGAGCTGCCACTGGCCGAGGCGGTACTGGATTTCTTCGATCGGCTGAAATCGGTGTCGCGCGGCTATGCCTCGATGGACTACCACTTCGAGCGTTTCCAGCCCGGCCCTTTCGCGCGTGTCGACGTGCTGATCAATGGCGATCGCGTGGACGCGCTGAGCATGATCTCGCACCGCACCCACGCCGATCGGCGTGGTCGGGAACTCGTCGAGCGCATGAAGGATCTGATTCCCCGTCAGATGTTCGATGTCGCCATCCAGGCGGCGATCGGCGCGCAGGTGATCGCGCGCGCCACGGTCAAGGCGATGCGCAAGAACGTGCTGGCCAAGTGCTACGGTGGCGACATCTCGCGCAAGAAAAAACTGCTGGAGAAGCAGAAGGAAGGCAAGAAGCGCATGAAGCAGGTGGGCCGCGTGGAAATCCCGCAGGAAGCGTTTCTGGCGGTATTGAAGGTCGACAACAAATAGGCGGCTCACCGAGCCATTTCAAGGATATGCGATGCAATACTTCTCGCTGATTCTATTGCTGCTGACCGTGTTGAGCGGCCTAGTCTGGCTGTTCGATGTGGCGTTTTTGCGCAAGCGCCGCAAGGCACGCGCCGGCGTCGAGGGCCTGCCCGCGCGCGAGCCGTGGACGGTGGATTACTCGCGCTCGCTGTTTCCGGTGCTGGCGGCGGTGCTGCTGTTCCGCTCGTTCATCGCCGAGCCGTTTCGCATTCCGTCCGGATCGATGATGCCGACGCTGCGCGTGGGCGATTTCATCCTGGTCAACAAGTTCGCTTATGGCCTGCGCCTGCCGGTGTTCCACAGCAAAATACTGTCCACCGGCGAGCCGCAGCGCGGCGATGTGGTGGTGTTTCGCTACCCGCTGAATCCCAGCGAGGACTACATCAAGCGCGTGATCGGGCTGCCCGGTGACACCATCCAGATTCGTGGCGAACGGATTTACATCAACGGCAAGCTGGTGCCGACGCAGTTGGTCGGCCCCTACCAGGGCGGTTATGGTCGCGAGAGCCGGTTGCTGGAAGCCAATGGCGCCATGGTGTATCGCGAGGAACTGGGCGCGCATACCAACGATATCGCGGAAATGCCACAGGTTTACGAGAGCGGTACCTATCAAACGCCGACCTGCCATTTCGCGAACACCCATGAGGGCACCTGCAAGGTGCCCCCCCACAGCTACTTCGTCATGGGTGACAATCGCGACAACAGCGCCGACAGCCGCTTCTGGGGTTTCGTGCCACAGCGCAATCTGGTCGGCAAGGCGTTCATGATCTGGTTCAGTTGGCGCGGGCCGCACGGCGTCGATTTCAAGCGCATCGGCACGATGATTCATTAGCGGGGTGTTGAGAAACACCCTGCTAGCGCGGGACAGGAGAATGTCCCGCTCGCGCACCAAGCGCGCGTTGCGCGCTTGGTGCGGCGGGAGCGAGTACGGACCTGCACCGGACTCGCGATTTGAGAAAGTGCCCGGAAGGCACTTTCTCAACAATCTGCTAGGCGCCAATCGGCGCACGGGAGGGGCAATGAAAACACAGCATCGAGGCATGACCCTGATCGGGTTCGTGTTCATCCTGATCATCGCCGGGTTCTTCGCCTTCATGGCGATGAAACTGGTGCCGGCCTACGCCGAGTACATGGGCGTGGTCAAGACCGTCAAGGAAACCGCGGCCAAGCCGGGCGAGATGAGCAAGCCGCTGGCGCAGATCCGCGATGACATGTCGTTCACCGGCAGCTTCCAGTACGTGGACAACAGCACCTTGAGCGACGCCAAGCTGAGCATTGTCACCGGCGGCAGCACACCCATGCTGACCATGAGCTACAACAAGATCATTCCGTTTTTGTACAACATCAGCTTTTTGCTGCATTTCAAGACCTCGGCGCCGATGAACACGCAAGGGGCTGGCTGAGCCCGTGCATCTGGCGCATGAATTTCGCGATCCGGCGCTGGCCGAGCTGGCGCTGACGCATCGCAGTGCGGGGCGGCCCAACAACGAGCGCCTGGAGTTTCTCGGCGATGCACTGCTCAATGCCTTCGTCGCCGAGTTGCTGTTCGAGCACCTCGCGCGTGCGGACGAAGGCGAGCTCACGCGCCAGCGCGCCGTGCTGGTCAATGGCCAGGCACTGGCGCAATTGGCGCGCGAGCTGGACATCGGCCCGCGCCTGCATCTGGGTCCGGGTGAGATGAAAAGTGGCGGCCAGCGCCGCGATTCGATCCTGGCCGATGCCTTCGAGGCGCTGCTCGCGGCGGTATATCTGGATGCCGGTCTGGACACCTGTCGTGCTTTGGTGCGCACGCTGTTCGAAACGCGCGTCGCCATGCTGGAAAAATCCGCCAAGGACGCCAAGACGCGATTGCAGGAATGGCTGCAGCAGCGCGCGCTGGGCTTGCCGCAGTACGAACTGGTGCACAGCAGCGGCAGCGATCACGCGCCGCATTTCGAGGTCGATTGCGTGCTGCCGCTGCCCGAGCCGCGGCACTTCAACGGTGCCGGCAGCAGTCGCCGCGCCGCCGAGCAGGAGGCCGCCGCGCACGCGCTCGCCGCCGTGCTGGAGCGCCGCGCATGAGCGCGAATGCCAGCCGCTGCGGGCGCGTGGCTCTGGTGGGGCGGCCGAATGTCGGCAAATCGACGCTGCTCAACGCCCTGCTGGGCACGCATCTGAGCATTGTCAGCCCCAAACCGCAGACCACGCGCCATCGCATCCTCGGTGTGTGCACGCTGGATGCGGGACAGATCGCATTCGTCGACACGCCGGGCCTGCATCGCGGCGCGCGGCGCGCGCTCAATCGCAGCCTCAACCGCGCCGTGCATGCGGCGATCATCGAGGTCGATCTGATCGCGCACGTCATCGAGGCCGGGCGCTGGACCGACGAGGATGCCGCCGTGTACGCGGCGATCACCGGCGAGCGCTTGCCGCGCGTGCTGGTGATCAACAAGATCGATCGACAGCGCGACAAGTCAAAACTGCTGCCGTTCGTGGCCAAGCTGACGCAGGATCATCACTATGACGCGGTGCTGTATGCCTCGGCGCTGCGTGGGCAGGGGCTGGACGTACTGCGCGAGCAGTTGCTGCAGCGCCTGCCCGAGGGTGCGCCGACGTTCGATGCCGGGGACATCACCGATCGCAGCGAGCGCTTCCTGGCCGCGGAGATGGTGCGCGAGCAACTGATGCTGCGCCTGGGCGATGAATTGCCTTACTCCACCACGGTCGAGATCGAACGGTTCAGCGAGCGCGAGGATGGCCTGGCCGAGGTGCATGCGGTAATCTGGGTCGAGCGCGCAGGCCAGCGGCCGATCGTCATCGGTGACGGCGGCGCCATGCTCAAGCTAGTCGGCAGCGGCGCGCGCCGCGCCATGGAGCGATTGTTCGACCGCCGCGTGTTTCTGCAAACCTGGGTCAAGGTGCGCGCCGGCTGGAGCGACAACGAGGCCGAGTTGAAACGTCTCGGCTATACCGACTAGGCGCCGGCATGCCCGCGCCGGTCGTCAGCCTCGAATCGGGCTATGTGCTGCACGCGCGACCGTGGCGCGAAACCTCGCTGCTGCTCGAATGCCTCACCCCCGAACACGGCCGCATCGGCCTGATCGCGCGCGGTGTGCGCGGCGCGCGCACGCAAACCGCGCGTGCCGATCTGCAGCCGCTGCGCCGGCTGCGCCTGAGCTACAGCCAGCAGGGCGAGATGGGGCGTCTGCATGCGGCCGAGCTGGTGGCGATTCACGCACTCAGCGGCGAGACCTTGCTGGCGGCGTTGTACGTCAACGAATTGCTGGTGCGCCTGTTGGCGCGCGAGGACGCGCACGCGCGCCTGTTCGCGCAATACCAGACGCTGCTGGAGCAGCTCGTCGACGCGCGCGCCAGCGCCTGGCTGCTGCGCCGTTTCGAGCGCGATCTGCTTGGCGCCATGGGTTACGCGCCGTTGCTCGAATGCGAAGCCGAAAGTGGTGTGCCGGTGCAGGCCGGGTTGCGCTACACCTACGTGCCCGAACGCGGCCCGCTGCGCTGGCAGCCGCAATTTGGCGGGCGTGGCGTGAGCGGTGCGGCGTTGCTGGCGCTGGCGCAGGACCAGCCACCCGCGACGCAAGACTTGCCGGACCTGCGCCGCCTGTTGCGTGAGCTGATCAGCGTGCATCTGGGCGGTCGGGCACTGGCCTCGTGGTCGCTGGCGGGGCTGGCACGATCGCACCCGCCCGCAGCAGGCTGAGCCGCGTCGCGCCGAGCAGCGCGCGCAGGCGTGCCAGCGTGGCCTCACGCGCGCAGGCCTGGTGCAGTTCGTCGTGCAGCGCGGCCGCGGCGTCCTGCAATTGCCCCGCGCCGCAAAATCCGCAGCCGGCGCGCAATTGGTGCAGGCGCGCGCACAGCGCCTGTCGATCGCGCGCCAGCAGTTGCTCGAACTGCGCCGAGAACTGCGCCAACTCCAGCACCAGCAGGCCGCGTAGAGCCGCCAGCGTGGCCGCGCTGCCGGTGGCGGCATGGCCGCGCGCCTCGTCGAGTTGCACGCCCGCGGCATAGGTGTTCAGCGTTGCCGCGAGCAGGGTCAGACTCAGCGGCTTGGGCAGTGCATCGCTGAAACCCTGCGCCAGCAGTTGCGCATGCTGCGCCGCTTCGAGTCCGGCGCAGGTGGCGATGGCGACGGTTTCGCGGCTGGCTGACGCGACATCGGCACGCAACCGGGCCAGCAATTCGGCGCCATTGCAGCGCGGCAGGTGCAGATCGAGCAGCAGCAGATCGAAGCGCGTGTTGCGCGCGGCATGCAGCGCATCCGCGCCATCGGCGTGGTGTTGCACGATGCAGCCGAGCGCGGTCATGGCATCGGCGAGATACAACGCCGAAACCGCATCGTCCTCCGCCAGCAAGACCTGCAAGTCCCGCGTTAGCGCGGTATTCATATCCATTCCCCGGCTGCACTGGCAGAATCGCCGGCAATGAGAGTGATTGCAAGCATCCCGCGCCTGTGTGGCCTGTTGCTGGTGCTGGCCGCGCTTCCGGTGCACGCCGCGATCACGTTGCACGCGCGCGTGCTCGATGCGCCCGGCATCGCGGCGCGCGACGTGCGCGTGGTGCTGGCGCCCGAGATGGCGCAGCCGGGCGTGTTCGCGCTGCGCCTGTCGGCCGCCGCCGTGGCCGTGCCCGCGCTCGGCTGGAAGCAGGTTGGCCTGGGCGTGGCCGGCACGCTGCAGCGCCAGAGCGACGGCCGCTGGCGCATGCAGGCGCCGCTACAGTTGCGCGGCGCGCCGGGGCGCGCACTGCGCGACGCCCAAATCGAGGTCACGCTGGATCCGCTCAGCGATACCGCCGTGATCGTCATCAGTCAGGGCGCCACGCGCATCGATGCGGCGCTGCCGATGGATGCGCCGCTGCACGTGCAATTGCAGTTGACCGCGCTGCCGTTGAGCTGGCTGGGCGGCGCGCTGGCCGCGGCCTCGCCCGGCGCCAGTATCCGCAACGGCAGCGCCAACGGCAGCGTGGCGCTGGATGCCGATGGCGGTAGCGTGCGCGTGTCCGGGCGTCTGGGTGTGGAAGGACTGGCCGCGTTCGCGCAGGGCGGCAGCGTGGCGGCGCAGGGTTTTGGTCTGCGCGGCGACTTCAACCTGCAGCACGATGCGCAGGTCACGCGGCTTGATTTTGACGGCGCGCTGCGCGGTGGTGAGCTGCTGGCGGGAAGTTTCTATGCGCAGTTGCCAGCGCGCGATGCGCCGCTGGACGTGAATCTGAGCCGCGATGCCGCGGGCGCGCTGCGCATTTCGCGCCTCGATTATCAGGACGGCACGGCCGTGGCGCTGAACGCCAGCATGGCGCTGAGCGCCAAGGGCGCGCTCGACAGTCTGGTGGTCAACCACGCCAACATCGATCTGGCACGCGCGATTCCGCGCTATGCCAGCACATGGCTGCAAAGCCACGGTCTGCCCGGCTTGCAGGGCATGGGCCAGGCGCACGTGGCGCTGGATTGGCGGCGCGGCGCGCTCAATGCGCTGCAGGTGCGATTGCAAAATGTCGACATGGCCGATACCAGCGGGCGCTTCGCCATCGCCGGATTGAACGGTGCGCTGGACTGGCGCAGCGGCGCCACGCTGGCGCCGACCACGCTGGGTTGGCGCGCGGCCAGTATCTATCACCTGCCGCTGGGCACGGCGCAACTGCATCTGCGCGACGACAAGGGCTTGCTCGCCTTGACCGCGCCAGCGCAGATTCCGCTGCTGGGAGGAAGCATGCTGGCGCAGCACTTCAGCTTTGATCCGACCGGCACCCAGCGCACGCGCTGGAGTACCGGATTGGCATTCGTCGGCGTGTCTCTGGGCGAATTGTCCGGCGCGCTGGGCTGGCCGGCGTTTCGCGGCACGCTGGGCGGCGCGATTCCCGATTTGCGTTGGCAGAATGGCCGTGCCGTGCTGCAGGGCGGACTCAGCATGCAGGTGTTCGGCGGCTACGTCGAAGTGACACGGATGAGCTTGGCGCATTTGTTCGGTGTGGCGCCGGAATTGGGCGCCGACCTGAGCTTGCGCGACATCGAGCTGGCGCCGCTGACCAGCGTGTTCAACTTCGGCGAAATCACCGGCAAGCTCGGTGGCAACGTGCGGGGGCTGCGCCTGGTTTCGTGGCATCCGGTGGCGTTCCAGGCCGAGCTGCATACCACGGGCGGTGGGCGTATCAGCCAGCGCGCGGTGAAAAACCTTACCTCGGTCGGTGGCGGCGGCCTGGCTGGCGGCATCGAGGGCGCGGTGCTGCGTCTGTTCAGGACATTCCCGTATAAGCGCATTGGCTTGTCGTGCACGCTGGCCAACGATATCTGCACCATGGGCGGCATCAAGCCTGCGGAGGGCGGTGGCTACAGCATTGTCGAAGGCGATGGCCTGCCATACATCCACATCATCGGTCATCAGACACGGGTAGACTGGCCCACGCTGCTGTCGCGTCTGCAAGCTGCCACCACCGGGAAGGGCCCGGTCATTCGCTGAAGGAATCGCCATGCTCAAGCCGCTGACCCTGCTCGCCGCCTGCCTGACCCTGCTCGCCGGTTGCGTGACCATCAACGTGTATTTTCCTGCCGCCGCGGCCGAGAAGGCCGCGCAGCAGATCGTCGGCAATGTGCTGGGTTCCGCGACCAGTTCGGCGCCCGCCAGCAGCAACCCGGCACCAGCCAGCAGCGCGCCGAGCAGCGCCAGCTCGAGCGGCGGTGGCGGTGGCCTCGGCGTCGCGGTGCTGGATTTCATCATCCCGCCGGCCGCCGCGGCCGCGCCCAACATGGATGTTTCGACACCCGAGATCCAGGCCATCGAAGCGCGCATGAAGGCCAATTTCGAGCAAAATCTCGAACCCTTGCTGAAAGCTGGGGTGATCGGATTCACCGCTGATGGCAACGTCGCCGTGCGCGATCTCAACGCGGCCTCGCTGCCGCAGCGCGCCGGGGTCAGTCAGGCCGTGGCCAGCGCCAACCGCGAGCGCGCCGACCTGTATGCCGCCATCGCGAGCGCCAACGGCCATCCCGAGTGGGAGCCCAAGATCCGCGCCGTGTTCGCGCAAACCTGGATCCAAAAAGCGCGTCCCGGCTGGTATTATCGCGACAGTTCCGGCGCGTGGCAGCGCAAGTAGTTCGCCGCACGCGCTGCTTGTGGCCACATGGCCCGGGCGCAGCGCCCGGGCCGTTTGTTTTCTGCGCATGAGCGACCTTGAAACCGACATCCTCGACCTCAGCCATGACGGCCGCGGTGTGGCGCGCGCCGATGGCAAGGTGATCTTCGTCAGCGGCGCGCTGCCTGGCGAACGTGTGCGTCTGGGGCGGCGTCGCAGCCACCGGCATTTCGACGAGGCCGAACTGCTCGAAGTGCTCACGCCCTCGCCGCAGCGCGCCGTGCCGCCATGCCCGCACTTCGGGCGCTGCAGCGGCTGCGTGCTGCAGCACTTGCAGCCGCAGGCGCAACTGGCCGCCAAGCAGCGCGTGCTGGCGGAAAACCTCGAGCGCATCGGCAAGGTCGCGCCGCAGCGCTGGCTGGCGCCGCTGGCCGATGCGCCGTGGGCGTATCGGCGCAAGGGTCGGCTGTCGGTGCGCTGGGTGGAGAAGAAAGGCCGCGTGCTGGTGGGCTTTCGCGAGGACAACCCGCGTTTCGTGGCCGATTTGCGTGGCTGCGAGGTGCTGGCGCCGCCGTTCGGTGCGTTGATCGCGCCGTTGGCCGCGATGCTGGATACGCTGGACGCGCGCCGCGATATTCCACAGATCGAATTCGCGCGCGGCGATGATGCGGCATTGCTGCTGCTGCGCCACATGCGTCCGCTGGGCGACGCCGATCGCGCGCGGCTCGCGGACTTCGCGCAGCAGCACGCGATCACGCTGTGGCTGCAGCCGGGCGGACCCGACAGCGCGCACCCGCTGCGCGCCGAGGATGCGCGCGCGCTGGCCTACCGCATCGACGACGATGCCATCGAAATCACATTCCAGCCACTGGATTTCATCCAGGTCAACGCCGGCGTGAACCGGCGCATGCTGGCGCTGGCGCTGGATCTGCTTGCGCCGCAGGCACACGAGCGCGTGCTCGATCTGTTCGCCGGGTTGGGCAATTTCACCCTGCCCATCGCGCGCCGCGCCGTCGCGGTGACAGGCGTGGAAGGCGAGGCCGGGCTGGTGGCGCGCGCCACCGACAACGCGGCGCAAAACGGACTGGGCAATGTGAGTTTTCACACCGCCAACCTGTTCGCCGATCAGCGTCAGGCGCCGTGGGCGCGTGAAGCCTGGGACAAGATTCTGCTCGACCCGCCGCGCGCCGGCGCCGCCGAGCTGCTGGACTATCTGCCGGGCAAGACGGTGCGGCGCGTGGTGTACGTGTCGTGCCATCCCGGCTCGCTGGCGCGCGATGCCGGCACGCTGGTGCAGCGCCACGGATTCCGGCTGGCCGCGGCCGGGGCGATGGACATGTTTCCGCATACCGCGCACGTTGAATCCATCGCGCTGTTCGAGCGCGACTGAGAGGCCGCATGGGCATCGAGATCGAACGCAAGTTTCTGCTGCACGACGATGCCTGGCGCTCTGGCGTGATGCGCACGCTGCATCTGCGGCAGGGTTACGTGATCGACGCCGCGGCGCTGGCCTCCGGGTTGGCGCGCGCCTCGGTGCGCGTGCGCCGGCAAGATGATCAGGCCTGGCTCAACATCAAGGCGGCGCGCACCGGCATCGCGCGCGACGAGTACGACTATGAGATCCCACTCGCGGACGCCGAGCGCATGCTCGACGCGCTGTGCAATGGCGTGATCGAAAAGCGGCGCCACGTGGTGCCAGTGGAAGGCGTGCATTTCGAGATTGACGAGTTTCTCGGCAGTAATGCCGGCCTGATCGTGGCCGAGCTGGAACTGCCCGCGGAGGATGCGCCGTTTCCGCGCCCGCCGTGGCTGGGACGCGAGGTCAGCGATCGGCTGCGCTATTTCAATGTCAACCTGATCGCGCATCCGTATTGCACGTGGAGCGCAGCCGAACGCGCCGGAGATGAAGCATGCTGATCATCGGCATCGAAGCATTGCAACTGTCCGCGCCAGAGCGCGCGTGGCTGGCCGCGCCCGAGGTGGGCGGGGTGATCCTGTTCGCGCGCAACTACGCCGATCGCGTGCAACTGGCGCGATTGATCGACGAACTACGTGGCACGCGCGCCGCGCCGCTGTTGATCGCGGTCGATCAGGAAGGCGGCCCGGTGCAGCGCTTCCGCGACGGTTTCACGCGCCTGCCGGCGCTGGATACCCTCGGCGCGCTGTGCAATCGCGACCCTGCGCGCGCCGTGGCATTGGCCGAGGAGCACGCCTGGGTCATGGCCAGCGAGCTGCGCGCCATGGACGTGGACTTGTCGTTCGCGCCGGTGCTGGACCTGGCGCGCGGCAATCGCGCCATCGGCGCGCGCGCGCTGCACGCCGATCCCGAGGTCGTGGCGATGCTGGGCCAGGCCTACGTGCGCGGCATGCGCCTGGCGGGCATGGCCGCCACGCTCAAGCATTTTCCGGGGCATGGCTCGGTGCTGGAGGACACCCACCACGAGGGCGCGCGCGATCCGCGCACGCTGGCGCAATTGCTGGACGCCGACTTGCGCCCGTTCGCGGCCGCCTTCGCCGCCGGCGCCGAGGCGGTGATGATGGCGCACGTGACCTTTCCCGCCATCGATGCGCTGCCGGCTGGTTATTCGCGGCGCTGGATCAAGGAGATCCTGCAGGGCGAACTGGGTTTTGCCGGCATCGTCATCAGCGACGACGTGGGCATGGTCGCGGCCGCCAGCGCCGGTGGCGTGGGCGCTCGCGTCGCGGCGCACTACGCGGCCGGCTGCCACGTGGTGCTGGCCTGCACGCCGGCACTGGTGCCCGAGGCACTGGCTGCCGCGCGCGCGCTGCGCGATCCACCCGCTTGCGATCTGGCGCGTCTGGCCGGGCAGGTGGCCCCGACCTGGGCGGCACTGCACGACAACCCGCAGCGCGCGCGTTTTCTCGCCGATCTGGCCACGTTGAGCCCGCAGGGATCCGCATGAGTCCACTTTCACAAACGCTGATCGAAGCGCTGGCCGTCAGCGATCTGATCCACGACCGCTCCGTCATCGCGCAGGCCATCAACGACATGGCCGTCGCGCTGGATGCGCGCTTGGCCGGGCGCGAGGCGCTGATGCTCACCGTGCTTCACGGCGCGCTGCCGTTCGCCGGACAGCTCGCGCTGGCCATGCGCAGCCCGCTACGCTTCGACACCGTGCACGCCACGCGCTATCGCGGCGCGACCACGGGCGGCGAGCTGGTGTGGAAGCAGCGCCCGGGCACGTCGCTGAACGGGCGCATCGTGCTGCTGGTCGATGACATCCTCGATGAAGGCCATACCCTGGCCGCGCTGCGCGACTGGTGCCGCGCCGAGAACGCCGCCGAGGTGCTGATCGCCACTTTGTGCCGCAAATCGCACGGACGCTGCGTGGCGGGGCTGCACAGCGACGTCAACGGTCTGCTGGTGCCCGATCGTTACGTATTCGGCTACGGCATGGACTTCCAGGAGCAGGGCCGCAACCTGCCCGCCATCTATGCCCTGAGGGACGCATGAGCGCAATCAACAGCATGCTGGCGATCATTGGCGGCACCGGGCTGTACCAGCTCGACGGATTGGCGGTGCAATCGCGCGTGCCGGCTGCGGACACGCCTTGGGGCACGCCCAGCGGCGAGGTGGTCATCGGCCGCTACGGCGCGCAGCGTGTGCTGTTTCTGGCGCGCCACGGTGCGCGGCACACGCTGGCGCCGCATGAAGTGAACTATCGCGCCAACCTGTGGCGCTTGCAGCAACTGGGCGCACACGCGGTGCTGGGGGTGAACTCGGTGGGCGGCATCCGTGCCGATCTGCCGCCGCGCGCGCTGGCGCTGCCGGAGCAGATCATCGATTACACCTGGGGCCGCGCCGGCACTTACAGTGGCGAACGGGGCGCGCCCGTGCGCCATATCGATTTCGCCGAGCCGTACAGCGCCGCCTTGCGCGCGCGGCTGTTCGCCGCCGCACGCGCGGCTGGCGTGGATCTGCGCGCAGGTGGCTGCTATGGCTGCACGCAGGGGCCGCGCCTGGAAACCGCCGCCGAGATCGCGCGCCTGCGCCGCGACGGCTGCGCCATGGTCGGCATGACCGGCATGCCCGAGGCCGCGCTGGCGCGCGAGCTGGGACTGGACTACGCCTGCGTGGCGGTGCTGGCCAACTGGGCCGCCGGCTGCGATCCCGAGCCGCACGCCGTCACGCTGGAAGAAGTGCAGGCCAACGTGCGCGCCGCCAGCGCCGCTCTGGGACTGTTGCTCGCGCAGTTCCTGCAAGGGGCTTGAGAAACGGTGCGTCGCGTGGTTCTGGACGCTTGCGCCGCGCCGTGGGGCAGTCTGAAACCACGGCAGAATCGACTCTTTTCCTGGTGGCAATCACGCAGCTAAAAGCACGTCCGACTTGCACATCAACCCGACTCGTGCCAAAAATCCCGCCCGTGCAGGGTACCGTGGGGCATGACAAGCCTGATTTGCCGCGGCGCGAACATGCACATTGGTCCATTTTTGTTGAGGGGTTGAAGGCAATGAGCTTCGGAAAGGTCAAGTGGTTTAACGATGCCAAGGGCTTCGGTTTCATCTCGCCCGAGGACGGCAGCGAGGACGTATTCGTGCATTTCTCGGCGATCACCTCCAAGGGTTTCCGCTCGCTGCAGGAAGGCCAGCGCGTCAGCTACGAAACGGTCAAGGGGCCCAAGGGCGCCCAGGCTGCCAACGTGGCCATCGCCGACGCCTGATCAAAACCTGATCGGCATGAAACGATTCAAACCCCGCTGCGGCGGGGTTTTTTTTGGTGCGCCCGGCAGGGCGCACCTGCTTGCCTCTTGCTGCGATGAACCGCCCATCGCGATGGATTCGTGCGCGGTAGCGGCCAGAGGGTAGGATGTTGATCGATGCCATGCTGATTGACACTTGGCTGGCACGTGATACAGAAAACGATCTGAAACACCCCGCATGCCCAACGCCCATGACCCGCACGCCGCAACCGATGACCGCCTGGTGGTGGCGATCTCCTCGCGCGCGCTGTTCGACCTGGGTGACAGCCACGCGCTGTTCGAGCGCGACGGGTTGGAGGCGTACCGCCAGTTCCAGATCGCGCACGAGGACGAGGTGCTGGCGCCCGGCGTGGCATTTCCACTGGTGCAAAAGCTGCTGCGACTGAATGCGCGGGCGCCCTCGGCACCGCGCGTCGAGGTGATTCTGCTGTCGCGCAATTCGGGCGATACCGGGTTGCGCATCTTCAATTCGATCCAGCACTACGGCATGGAAATCGTGCGCGCGGCCTTCACCAGCGGCGCGCCCACGGCCAGCTACGTACGCCCCTTCGGCGCCGACTTGTTTCTTTCGGCGCACGCCGAGGACGTGGCGCGCGCGCTGCGTGCCGGCGTGGCCGCGGCCACCATCCTGCCATCGGCGGCAGCGCAGGAAAACTCGCAGCAGTTGCGCATCGCCTTCGATGGCGACGCCGTGTTATTCGGCGAGGAAGGTGAGCGCATTTCCAGCGAACAGGGTCTGGAGGCGTTCCACCAGCACGAGCGCGAACGCCAACTGGAGCCGCTGGAAGGCGGCCCGTTCCGCGGGTTTCTGGCCGCGCTGCAGCGTCTGCAGGCGGCGTTCCCAGCCGAGGACTCGCCGTTGCGCATCGCCCTGGTCACGGCGCGCTCGGCGCCGGCGCACAAGCGCGTGATCCTGACCCTGCGCCACTGGGGTGTGCGCATCGACGAGGCACTGTTTCTGGGCGGGCGCGACAAGGGGCCATTCCTGCAGGCTTTCGGCGCGGATATTTTCTTCGATGATTCCCAGGCCAACGTCGATTCGGCGCGACGCCACGTGGCCACCGGACACGTGCCGCGCCCCTGAGCACGCGGGCGCGACACCGCGCTCGGGTAAAATGCCTGCTTTCGCCCACCGGTCAGCGTCATGCCCGCCAGCCTCAACCCGTACGATTTGTTCGATATCCGCGGCCAGCTCAGCGACGAGGAGCGCATGGTGCAGGACACCGTGGCGCGCTTCACCGACGAGCGCGTGTTGCCGGTGATCGGCGAGTACTTCGACAAGGGCGAGTTTCCGCACGAGCTCATCCCGGAGATGGCGGAGCTGGGTTTGCTGGGCAGCTACTTTCCCGAGCAGTACGGCTGCGCCGGCATGAACGGCGTCAGCTACGGCCTGATCTGCCAGGAACTCGAGCGCGGCGATTCCGGCATGCGCAGCTTCGTGTCGGTGCAGACCTCGCTGTGCATGTATCCGATCTACGCCTACGGCAGCGAGGAACAGCGCCAGCGCTGGCTGCCGGCCATGGCGCGCGGCGCGGTCATCGGCTGCTTCGGCCTGACCGAGCCGCACGGCGGTTCCGATCCGGCCAACATGAAAACGCGCGCGCGCCGCGACGGCAGCGACTGGATTATCGATGGCGCCAAGATGTGGATCACCAACGGCGGCCTCGCGCACGTGGCCATCGTCTGGGCGCAGACCGACGACGGCATCCAGGGCTTTCTGGTCGAGCGCGGCAGCAAGGGCTTCGAGACGCGCGACATCCACCGCAAGATGTCGCTGCGCGCCTCGGTGACCAGCGCGCTGTTTCTCGACGGCGTGCGCATTCCCGACGCCAACCGCCTGCCCGGCATGAAAGGTCTCAAGGGCCCGCTAGGCTGTCTGACGCAGGCGCGCTACGGCATCACCTGGGGGCCGATCGGCGCGGCCATCGCCTGCTTTCGCGAGGCCGTCGATTACACGCGCGAGCGCATCCTGTTCGGACGCCCGGTGGCCGCCAATCAGGCGGTGCAACTAAAGCTGGCCGACATGGCGCGGCGCATCACCCTGGCGCAACTGCTGTCGCTGCAGCTCGGCCGCCACAAGGATGCCGGCACGCTGCACCCGACCCAGGTCAGTCTGGCCAAATGGAACAATGTGCGCATGGCCATCGACATCGCCCGCGAGGCGCGCGAACTGCTCGGCGCCGCCGGCATCACCACCGAGCATTCGCCAATCCGCCACGCGCTCAATCTGGAATCGGTCATCACCTACGAGGGCACCGAAACCGTGCACCAGCTCGTGGTCGGCCGCGAAGTCACCGGCATCAATGCGTTCTGAGGACACTATCATGCGTCGTTTCGTTCTGCCGCTCGCCGGCCTGCTGACCCTACTCAGCGCCACCGCGCTGGCCACGCCGCCCGCCACCAACAGCGCCGCACCAACGGCTACCACCGTCAAGGGACCGGAGATCAACCCGCAGGAGTTGCACATTGCGCTCAGTTCCCTGCTGCTGGCCGCGACCAAGATGGCGATCGAGAATGCCATCAAGCGCGGCAAGGCGCCGGACAGCAATGCCGCGGCGCATGTCGGCGAGCCGGATTACCTCACCAGCAACGAGATAAGCAGCATCACCGTGCACAAGGGCGGCGTGCTGGAAGTGCATTTCACCAGCGCGGTCAGCCCCGATCTCAGCGGCGTCTGGCTGACGCCGACACGCGCGGGCGACACGGTGAAATGGTCGTGCATCAGCCACGACATTCCGCAAATCGCAGCGGTCGAGTCGTACTGCAGCTACCAGCCCAAGGCGCGTTGAGCAAGGCTGGCGCCGTGGTCGTGCGCGCGATCCTGATCGTGTGCACCGGCAACATCTGGCGCTCGCCGATGGCGCAGGCGCTGTCCGGCCAGCGCCGCGTGAAACCATGATGCCGGGCAGCTCCATCGATTTGTCGGCTTGCGTGACCGATGCCCTGATCGCGGTGGTGCCTAGTCTGCGCACTCATTGCCGTGATGCGTGGACGGTGATCGGCAGCGCGGCGGCATACCTGGCCGGCGCCGCGGTGACGGTGGCCGATCTCGACGTGTTGACCAGCATGCGCGATGCAGAAATCATGGCCGAACATTGGCAGGCGCATCGGGATGTTGACTACGTGCCGGCCGACGACTCGCGCTTCCGCTCGCGTTTCGCGCGCTTCCATTTTGGCGAATTGCCGGTGGAAGTGATGGGGGGGCTGGAGTTGCGCGAAGCGGATGGTTGGGTGCCCGTACGCGTGGACGAGCTCGTCCACGTACGAGTGGCAAGCGTGGTCGTGCCGATTCCGTCGATCGCCGAGCAGATTCGCGTGCTGGAAAGTTTCGGACGCTCCAAGGATCGTCTGCGTGCGGAATTGCTCAAGGCGCTGCATACCCGCGTGTTCTGATCGACCAGGCGAGGGATCGCCACCCGCACTGATTGTTCAAGCATCAGCCGCACACACCATCACCTTTCACACGAAATCGCCATGTCCACTCAGCCCCCCATCGCCGCCCGCCACAAGGGCTTCAATCGCGCCGAGATCGTCGACCGGAACTTCATCGAGTTCGTGCACAACTGGCGCGGCGCAGCGCAGCCGACGCCACACGACGATGACGCCGTGCTGCCCGGCAGCGCGCTGGATGCACGCGGCTTTCGCGAGCTGTTCGAGTCGCAATTGATTTCGCGTCACCTCGACTTGATGGCGCGCGTGCTGCGCGTCAAGAACAAGGTGTTCTACACCATCGGCTCCAGCGGTCACGAGGGCAACGCCATGCTGGCGCGGCTGACGCGGCACACCGATCCGGCGTTCCTGCACTACCGCTCCGGCGCGTTCATGGCCGAGCGGTTTCGCAAGTTGCCCGGCACCGATTCGAGCAAGCTCGATCCGGTGATGGACTCGGCGCTGAGTTTCGCCGCCAGCAAGGACGATCCGGCCTCGGGTGGGCGCCACAAGGTGTGGGGCAGCAAGCCGCTGTGGGTGCTGCCGCAGACCTCGACCATCGCCTCGCACCTGCCCAAGGCGCTGGGCACCGCCATCGCCATCGAGCAGGCGCGGCGCATCGGTCATGCGCTGCCGATCCCCGACGACAGCATCGTGATCTGCTCGTTCGGCGATGCCTCCAGCAATCACGCCGCCGCGCAGACCGCGTTCAACGCCGCGGCGTGGACGGCATACCAGAAGCTGCGCGCGCCGGTGCTGTTCGTGTGCGAGGACAACGGTATCGGCATCTCGGTGAAAACGCCGGCGGACTGGATCAGCGCCAACTACAGCGGGCGCCGCGACCTGGATTATTTTTACGCCGACGGGCTGGACCTGGCCGCCGGTTACAGCGACGTGGCGCGCGCCGTCGAGCACTGCCGACGCACACGCCGGCCCACCTTCCTGCATCTGCGCACCACGCGCGTGATGGGCCACGCCGGCACCGATTTCGAGATCGAGTGGCGCAGCGTCGAGGAACTGGTCAATGTCGAGGCCAGCGATCCATTGCTGCGCTCGGCCGCGATCGCGCTGGAGTCCGGCGTGTACACGCCGCAGGCGCTGCTGGAGCTTTACGAGGCCACGCGCAAGCGCTGCTTCGCCGCCGCCGAGGAAGCCGATCGTCGCCCCAAGCTGGAGTCACTGGCCGCGGTGATCGCACCGCTGGCGCCCTACACGCCGGCCGCCGTGGCCGCGGAAGCCGCGCGCGTGCCCGACCCGGCGCAGCGCCTCGCCGTGTTCGGCGGCGTCGACAAACTGCCCGAGCAACAGCCGCCGCGACATCTCGCGCTGCAGATCAACGCCGCGCTGCACGACCTGCTGATCAAGTATCCCGAGGCGTTGCTGTTCGGCGAGGATGTGGCGCAGAAAGGCGGCGTGTACACGGTGACCAAAGGCCTGTTCAAGGCGTTCACCGGCAAGCGCGTGTTCAATACCCTGCTGGACGAAACCATGATCCTCGGCCTGGCGCAGGGCTACGCCAACATGGGCCTGCTGCCGATGCCCGAGATCCAGTACCTGGCGTATTTCCACAACGCCTGCGACCAGATTCGCGGCGAGGCCGCCAGCCTGCAATTTTTCAGCAACGGCCAGTACCGCAACCCGATGCTGGTGCGCATCGCCGGGCTAGGCTACCAGCGCGGTTTCGGCGGGCACTTCCACAACGACAACTCGATCACCGCGCTGCGCGACATCCCCGGTCTGGTCGTCGGCTGTCCCGCGCGCGGTGACGATGCCGCCACCATGCTGCGCACGCTGATGGCGCTGGCCAAGGTCGATGGCCGCGTCAGCGTGTTCCTCGAGCCCATCGCGCTGTACATGACCAAGGATTTATACGCGCCCGGCGATGGCCAGTGGCAGTTCGCCTATCCCGCGCTGGATCAGGCCATGACGCTGGGCGAGGGGCGCGTGTACGGTGCCGGCGATGACTTGCTCATGTTCACCTACGGCAACGGCGTGCCGATGAGCCTGCGCGCCGCGCGCGAACTCGAAAAGCAACGTGGCTGGAAGATCCGCGTGGTCGATCTGCGTTGGCTGGTGCCGCTCAACGCGGCGTACATCGCCGCGCAGGCCAAAGGTGCGAAGCGCATCCTCATCGTCGACGAGGGCCGCCACAGCGCCGGCGTCGGCGAAGGCGTGATCACCGCGCTCGTCGAAGCCGGGCTGGGCGCCACGCCACTGGCGCGCGTGGTCGGCGCCGACACCTACACCCCGCTGGCCGGCGCGGCGTTCCTGGTGTTGCCGGGCGAGCACGACATCGTCGCGGCGGGGCTGGGGTTGAAGTAGGGCGCCCATGGCCGGCGCGACTTTGGACCACGACATGCCCGCCGTGCGCGAAGCAACGGGTGCTGATCTGGACGGCATCTGCGCGCTCGGCGCCGCAGTCAACGCCATCCATCACGAGGCGTGGCCGCATGTATTCGCGCCTGCCGCGCCAGCACATCGCGACCGCGCGCACTGGGTGCGATTCATTGCTTCCGGCCATGCCACGACTTTCATCGCAGTCGACGCCCGCGGCGTGCTTGGATATGCCGTCGTCGACCTTGTCGAGGAGTCGCATAGTCTTTTGCAGCCCCTGCGATTCGGCCGCATCGGATCGATCGGAATCGCGCCATCACATCAGCGCCTCGGGCTCGGTCGTGCGTTGATGCGCGCGGCGGAAACTTGGGCGCAAGCGCGCGGTGCTAGCGAGACTCGTCTCGAGGTCTGGACGTTCAACGTCGCCGCCATCGCCCTATACGCGGAATTGGGCTACGCGGTGCGCTCGCACAACATGGCGAAGTCGCTCACGCCAGCGCCTGAGGTGACAACGCAAGTCCATGACTACGGTGTTCCATGACAGCTAGCGCCACACGACCACCTGCTCAGCGGTGACTGGCACCCGTGACCACATGCACGGCTGATGCGCGATTGCATCGCGGGTCGGGTCCGGCAGCGGACTTCGATCGCGAGTCGCCATCGACACTTGCGTTCAGCCGTGGCGGCTCCTCTGCATTCCCCGCATCGCCGCCGCAGTGCGCGTTTCGACGCCGAGTTTGATGTAGATGTGTTCAAGGTGCTTCTCCACCGTGCGCCGACTGACGCCGAGGATCGCCGCGATGTCGCGGTTGCACTTGCCGGCGCAGACCCAGTCGAGCACTTCGCGTTCGCGCCGTGTCAACGGTGGATTGCGATGCCTGGGCGTAGCCTCGGTGTCGCCAGCGTCGAGGGGGCAGTGCGACCGCCAGGATCCGGAGGCGGCCAGCCGCGGGCGCTCAATTGCGCCATGCCGGGCGAAATCCCTGCCGTCGACGCAGGCCGCGCCGATCGCATGCAATACATCGAGTGCAGTGCACTGTTGACGATTGCCTGGGCGGGCCATGTTGGTTCTCGATTGCTACGTGGCTTTACGTATTGTCCTACCCGCGTTGAATTATTACAAAGTGGATACGTTGCTGGTAATCCCGCCTGGCGATGAAACCCGGGAGATGACTGATGTCCATCGATATGGCAAGACTCGATGCATTCATGGGCCACTTCGTGACCGATCTCGGCGCGACGCTGCATGCCGGCATGGTGGTGATCGGCGACTCGCTCGGACTCTACAAGGCGCTCGCCACCGGGCCGATGACGGCAGGCGAGCTGGCGCAGCGCACCGATACCGACGAGCGCTATGTGCGCGAGTGGTTGAGCTCGCAGGCGGCGGGTGGTTACGTGCAGTACGACGCCGCGACGCGGCGATTCAGCATGACCGAGGAACAGGCGTTCGCGCTCGCCGACGAGGACAGCCCGGGCTACATTCCCGGCGCGTTCGAGTTGGCCACCGCCTCGCTGCGGGCGGTGCCGGACATGATCGAGCGCTTCCACAACGGCAAGGGCCTGGGCTGGCACGAACATGACGCCGGCCTGTTCCATGGCACGGAGCGTTTCTTCCGGCCGGGCTACAACGCGCATCTGGCGCAGGAGTGGATTCCGGCCCTGGATGGGGTAGAGGCCAAGCTGCGGCGCGGCGCCAAGGTCGCCGACATCGGCTGTGGCCACGGCGCCTCGACCATCATCATGGCGCAGGCGTACCCGAAATCGAGCTTCGTCGGCTTCGATTACCACGCGCCGTCGATCGAACGCGCACGCAAGGCCGCGAAGCGCGCTGACGTCAGCGACCGCGTGAAGTTCGAGGTCGCGACGGCGAAGGACTACCCCGGCAAGGACTATGACTTCGTGACGGTGTTCGACTGCCTGCACGACATGGGCGACCCGGTAGGCGCCGCAGGCCATATCCGCGAGAGCCTCAAGCCCGATGGCACCTGGATGATCGTCGAACCGTTCGCCAATGACCGTCTGGAGGACAACATCAACCCGGTCGGGCGCGTCTTCTACTCGGTGTCGACGCTGGTCTGCACGCCGGCATCGCGCGCGCAGGAGATCGGCTTGTGCCTGGGCGCGCAGGCCGGCGAGACGCGTGTGCACAAGGTCGTCGGCGATGGCGGTTTCAAGCGCTTCCGCCGCGCCACCGAGACGCCGTTCAATCTGGTCTACGAAGCGCGTCCCTGAGTCCGCCGTACACGCGAGAAGAAACAACCATGCACATCGCCAAAAACGACATCCCTGTGCGCATCGACGCGCCCGGCGCGGTGGCTCGCCAAAAGATGGACTTCGGCGATGCCTCCGGCTGCGGCAAGCTCAGCGGCGAGTATTTTTCCCTGGGCGCTGGCGCCGACATCGCGCCGTTGCTCAAGGGGCTGAAAGGTGACCTCTGCCAATCCCCGCACTGGGGCTACCTGTTGCAGGGCAAGCTCATCGTTAGCTACGCCAACAAGCAGGAAGAGATAATCACCGGCGGCGATCTTTTCTACTGGCCGCCCGGGCATAGCGTGAGCGTTGTTGACGCCGCCGAGGTCATCCTGTTCAGTCCACAGGACGAACACAACAAGGTTATCGACCACATGCTGGGCATGATGGCGGCATCGGCCTGAATACATCGGTGCATCGCCGCACGCCATTCGCTTTGTGGTCGACACCTGCACGAGGATGGATGTCGGATGCGGCGCACGCTGTAGGGGCGAGCGCTGCCGCAAGTGGTACTGCCGGCGGCAGCGGATCGCGGCGGCGCTGGGGCCGAAGTAGGCAGATCTGAATTTATCTGCAATCTGGTCAGAGCTTGCCTTTCGATATGCGGCTTCTGGATGACCAGCTTCGCTGACGGTGAAGCGCCTCCCGCCTGCGCGGGAATGACTAGCGTAGTGGACGTTACTGCTCCACGATCATTTCTCTCGACTCTGTCAACGTCATTCCCGCGCAGGCGGGAATCCAGTTGATGCCAGTCGTGACGCGCTCATACGACATGGCGAAGATGCTCACTCCGCGCCGTGACGTGGCACGATCAGCGCATGACCGCCACGTTCTATGACCGGCTCGCGCCTTACTATCACTTGCTCTACGGTGACTGGGAAGCCGCGATCACGCACCAGGGCGATGCCTTGTCTGATCTGTTCGCGGCGCAGGGCATCGCACCGGGTGCGCCGATACTCGATGCCGCCTGTGGCATCGGCACGCAGAGTATCGGGTTGGCGCGGCACGGTTATCGGCTGACGGCTTCGGATATTTCATCGGGCGCGGTGGCGCGGCTGCGCGATGAACTCGTCCGCCGTGACCTGCGCGCCTGCGTGCAGGTCGATGATCTGCGCACGCTGCGCGGTGTCGAATCGGAAAGCATGGCGGTGGTACTCGCCTGCGACAACAGCCTTCCGCACCTGCTGTCGGACGCCGAATTGCTGCAAGCCTTGCGCAGTTGCCATCGCTGCCTGCGCGCGGGCGGTGTCGCGATTTTCTCGGTGCGCGACTACGCCAGCATCGTGCGCGTGAACCCGGACGTGCGGCCCTACGGCATGCGCCATGCAGCGGGCAGCCGGTTTCTCGCCGTGCAGGTGTGGGAGTGGGACGGCGATCAGTACGACTTGCGCGTTTACCTGACCACCGAATCGCCCACGGGCGCCTGCACGACGCAGGTGCTCACCAGCCGCTACTACGCCGTGAGCATCGCACGGCTGCTGACGCTGCTGGGTGAAGCCGGCTTTGTCCATGCGCAGCGCCGTGATGACGTGCTGTTCCAGCCCGTGCTGCTGGCGCGGCGTGCGCATGCGGCTGGCTGAACCTATTACGCGGAATCAGCGCCGCTCTTCGCCGACAACTTATCGTAGACCCTGCCGCCCAGCCATTTCGACACCAGTTCCTGCATCTCCGGCTTGCCCATGTAGTCGGTGAACAGCTCCTCGTTCAATTCCATGCGCTCGATGAAGAGCGACTCCAGCACCTGCCGGAACACCAGGTGGAATTTGTCGAGGGAGTTCACTTCGGCGGCTTTTCGCAGCGATTCGTTCTGGCTGGCCGCTTCCGCGATCTGGTCGAAGAACAACTGATCCGCGTCATTCAGCTCGCTTCCGAAGCGCGCGTTGATCAGGTCGATCAGGCGCGACAGCGAAACGCGCTCCTCGCGCGCCATGCCCGAACCGACCTCGCGCGGGCCGTCGAGCGGCTTGGCGTAGCCCTCGTCAAGGCTGATCGAGCCTTCGCTGATTTTCTGCAACCGGTAGTAGTCAAGCTCGACTTCGGCGTCGAACTGATAGCCAGGCCCGTTCTTGCGCTTGGGTAGTTTCAGTGCGAGGTGGCGCAGGTAGGTGAACAGCTTCTCCAGGTCGCTGTCCTGGTAGGGGATCACCTGGCTCAGGAAGCCGTACAGGTTGCGAAAGGCTTGCAGCTTGCCGCGCCACAGTTCAGCCTCGTCCTCATCGCTGCCCTGCAACCGCGCGAAGCGCGCCACGGCCTGATCGAGCAGGGCGTTCATCGCCCTGTGGTCGCCGGGACTTTGCCGCCGCTTGGGCGCAAAGAACACGCGCGCGAACTCCGTCACTTCGGTCTGCAGGTAGATGCCTGACGCGTCGAGTTCCGATTTCACCTCGTACAGCTTGTCCGCATCGACCTGTTCGCCCATCACCGCGCCTTCGTAGTACTGGCGGAAGGCCTCCTGAATCTCGGCGGGATCGTTGACGAAATCGAGCACGAAGGTGTCGTTTTTCAGCGGGTGGATGCGATTCAGGCGCGACAGCGTCTGCACCGCCTGGATGCCGCCCAGGCGCTTGTCGACATACATCGTGTGCAGCATCGGCTGGTCGAAGCCGGTCTGGTATTTCTCGGCCACCAGCAGCACGCGAAATTCCGGCTTGGCGAAGGTGTCGGGCAGTTCCTTTTCCTTGAGGCCTCCGTTCATCCCGACCTCGGTGTAGGTTTTTTCGGGAATCTTGTCGTCTTCCACGGTGCCCGAGAACGCCACCAGGCTCTTGATCGGGTAGCCCTTCTCAAGGATGTAGCGGTCGAATTCCAGCTTGTAGCGCACCGCCTCCATGCGCGAGCCGGTGACCACCATCGCCTTGGCGTGGCCGCCGATCTTGTGCCGGGTGAAGTGCTGAAAGTGCTCGACCATCACTTCGGTTTTCTGGCCGATGTTGTGCGGGTGCAGGCGCATGAAGCGGGCCAGCGCCTGAGCGGCTTTCTTGCGCTCGACGTTGGGATCGGCCTCGGCCTTCTTGATCAGCTTGTAGTAGGTCTTGTAGCTGACGTAGTTCTTCAGCACGTCCTCGATGAAGTGTTCATCGATGGCCTGGCGCATGGTGTAGCGGTGGAAGGGCTCGCCATTGCGGCCGAAGATCGCCAGGGTCTTGTGCTTGGGCGTGGCGGTGAAGGCAAAAAAACTCATGTTCGGCTGATGGCCGCGCTTGGCCATGGAACGAAACAGGCGCTCCAGCTCGGCTTCGCCCTCCTCCTCGGCCATCGCCTGTGCCTTGCGGCGCAGCTCCGCGCCGCCCAGCACGCCCTTGAGCTCGGTCGCCGTCTCGCCCGATTGCGAGCTGTGCGCCTCGTCGATGATCACGGCGTACCTGCGCGTGGGCAGATGGCTCTTGCTGCCGTTTTGCCCAGGGACGGGCTTATGCCCCGGAGGGCTGGACGCCCGAGAGGGGCCGCCGCGCTCCTCGGCGAGCTTGATCAGTTGCCCGGACACGAACGGGAACTTCTGCAGCGTGGTGATGATGATCGGCACGCCGGTTTCCAGCGCCTCGGCGAGCTGGCGCGAATCCTCGTCGATCTTCTGCACCACGCCCTGACGGTGATCGAACTGGTAGATCGTGTCCTGCAATTGCCGGTCCAGCACCACGCGGTCGGTGATGACCACGACACTGTCGAACAGGCGCTCGTCGCGCGCGTTGTGCAGGCTGGACAGGCGGTGCGCCAGCCACGCGATGGTGTTGCTCTTGCCGCTGCCGGCCGAATGCTCGATCAGATAGTTGTGCCCCACGCCTTCCATGGCGGCGCTGGTCACCATCTGCCGCACCGCCTGCAACTGGTGATAGCGCGGAAAGATCAGGCTTTCCTTGCGCACCTTCCTGCCGTCCTCGGTCATTTTCTCCTGCACGTCGAGGTGCAGAAAGCGCGCCAGCAGGTCCAGCAGGCTGTCGCGCTGCAGCGCCTCTTCCCACAGGTAGGCCGTCTTGTAATTGCGCCCTTCGCGGTCGGGCGGATTGCCTGCAGCACCGTCCAGGCCCCGGTTGAAGGGCAGGAAGGTCGTGGACGAACCCGCCAGGCGCGTGCTCATGTGCGCCTCCTCGGTGTCGACGGCAAAGTGCACCAGCGCGCGCTTGCTGAAAGCGAAGATCGGTTCGCGCGGATCGCGGTCGTGGCGGTACTGGTGGATCGCGTTGGCGGCGGTCTGGCCGCTGAGCGGGTTCTTCAGCTCCAGCGTCACCACCGGGATGCCGTTGACCGACAGCACCACATCCAGCGACTGTTCCGAGCGCGGGCTGAAATGCAGTTGTCGGGTCAGCCCGAGGCGATTGGCCTGGTAGCGTGCTTCCAGCTCCGGGTTGAGCCCGTGCGCCGGGCGAAAGAACGCGATCCGCAGCGTCTTGCCGAAGCACTTGAAACCGTGGCGCAGCGTGTCCAGCGTGCCGTAGGTATCCAGCCACTTGCACAGCGCTTCCAGCACGCGCGCGCCGGTTTGTTCACCGTGTAGAGCTTCCAGCTTTTCCCATGCCTTGGCTTGCGTGGCCTGGATGAAGGCCAGCGCCTCGGTGGGGAAGATCGCCCGTTCGCGGTCGAAGCCCCGGCCATCGACGCGCGCGTAGCCATCACCCTGCAACACCGCTTCGATGGCGGTTTCGAACGCGGCCTCGGAAGTCGACTTCACTTCAGCGCTCTGTCCGCCAGGGCGCAGCCTCTTCCGCCACGCGTGAGGCATCGGCGTTGATCACCCAGGGCTTGCCGTGCCGCCACACCACGGCGTACTGGCCCAGCCGGCGCTTGCGCTCGAGGGCCTTGCCGACGGCCTGCCGCAGGCTTTCCAGCATGCGCCGGCCATCGGCGGAGGGTGCCGCCTCGTGGCTCGTGTTCATGGCTTTGCCTCCTTCAACAAGCGTTGATAGTAGCCTTCGTGGACCACGTCGCGCCCGTCGCCCTGCTGCTCGAACACCAGCACCGGGCTGTCACCGTCGTTCATGAAGCAGGTGCTTCGATCCACGCGGTGGCCGAACTCGTCCAGCAGATGGCGCAGGCTGCGCGGAAAGCGACGTTCGATATCGGCCAGAGGAATGTCGTGGCCGCCGTGCGCCACGCGCTCGGCCACGCGCAGGCGGGACATTTCGGCGCTGGGCAGGGCGAGATAGATCAGTTCCACGCGCCAGCCGTCGCCGCGCAGGCGGTCCACCAGGCGCAGATAACCGCGTCCGGCCAGGGTGGTTTCGAAGGCAAAACTCTCCCGCGCTCCGATGCGCGCTTCCAGCTCGTGCAGAAAGATGCGGCTCGCGGCCAGCAGCTCGCGTTCCGGTGCGAGCGGCGACAGCCCGGCGGCGATCAGGTCGGCGTTGATGAAATGCGCGACACCCGCCACCTGCGGCAGGTATTCCAGTGCGAAGGTGGTTTTGCCCGCGCCGTTGGGGCCGGCGATGATCCAGCAGGTGGGGCTTTCCGGTTTCATCCGGTCATTCCCTCCAGCGGAATCTGGCCGGTGACGGCGGCCGAGATCAGCGCGGCGCGGCGCTCCTTGGCAAGGTCAATTGAACGACCAAGTAGGTTTTCCATTTGCAGCATCTCCGAACGCTGTTGCTCGATGAACGACGCGACAGCGCGTTGTTCGGCAACCGGTGGATACGGGAAATGGAGAGACAGGAAAGCATCTGTGTATAGGCGCAGGAATCCTTGTTCACCCGTACCCAGACCTTTCGACGAGGATCTGAAAACTGCTTGAAGAAGTGAAGTCTTGAACAGTTCGAGGAAGTACTCGATGGATAGATCTTGGTCCACAACATCGAACACTGCGTAGTCAGGACTGACCAATCCAGATTCTGTGGCTACTGCAATCAGCCCGCTGGCCGCACGCATTCGATTAACCACCATTTGACCCGGCTCGATCTTCTTGAACCCAGTGACGTCACTCGCTTCCAGAAGCTTTTCTGAGACTTCGTTGTGAGGCACAAGCCCTTTTCCCATCCGCAAAGAGAGCAGCGTCTCTTCGCCTGTCTCCGTTCGCCTATCGACTTCCCGAAATAGACCCTTGGCCCGTGGCTCTTGCCAGTGCGCCGGAATCTCGTCTAGCCACTCCAAGCCGGAAGGTTTGAACGTGACATCGGGATTGATGCCGCGGGTGACGACACGGCTGATGAGGGCGGCGCGTTTTTCTTCCAGCAGCGCCAGCATGCGTTCCTTCTCGGCGATCAGCCCGTCGATGCGGGCGGTTTCGCGGTCGAGGTAGTTGGCGATGATTCTCTGCTGTTCGATTGGAGGGTATGGAAGACGAATGTCAAGAACATCAAACGACGAGAGGTGTTTTACGGTCGTTGAGTAGGTGAACTCGTTGATCAGTCGCAGGGGCGCCGGCAAGGTGTAGTAAAGATAACCGGGGTCAATGCTGTCGGCCGTTCGAATGCAGCAGACCCGCTGGTTGAGCAATGCATCGCTACCTTTCCAACGAGCGACATTGAAATCACCGTCCATCCCTACAAGGATATCGCCCGTGGCAATCGCGGCTTCAGGTATCCAGTCCCCGTCGTAGCGAACAACAGTCTCCGAGCTCGAGATATCTCTGATGCGCACGAGAGGATGGCCTGCGTCCGTCGCAAACAACTTCGAGTCAAAGGGGTAGCCGTTTATGACTCTCGCGTGGTCTTTGACCCTTGCCACGTTCCAATCGGTCGGCATGGATTCCTTGATCCATTCATCAGCGATCACTCCGTCACCTCCCGCAGCAACTTCAGAATCCGCTGCTCCACGCCGGCCAGCTCCGCATCGATCTCGTGCAGCGGTCGCGGCGGCTGGTACTGGAAGAACACGCGGTTGAAGTTGATCTCGTAGCCCACCTTGCCGATGCCGCCGTCCTGCTCGTCCAGCGTCTCGCGGTCGATCCAGGCATCCGCCACATAGGGCCGTACTTCGCGCAGGAAGTAGCTGACGATGTCTTCCTTCAGCGGGATGTTCTCGGCGTCCTTCAGCGCCGGGTCGGGTTCGTACTCGATGTGCCAGCCCTTGGCCCCGGCCCCTCTCCCGGTGGGCGAGGGGAGTGTGCCGAGCCCGAGCAGCGAGTACAGATCGCGTGTGGTCAGCGACTGTGGGAGTGTCTGATTTGGAAACAGCGCGCCGGCGCCTACCAGCGGATCGCCCCTGTGCTGCCTGGCGATCACCGGCGCGGCCTCGGGGTCCACGGTGGTGAAGCAGTCGCGGAAGATCTTCTTGCGAACCCCGTCCATGGGGTTCGCCCTCGCTCTCGCTCGGGCCAGCCTTCGGCTGTCCAAAATCGCTCCGGGCGATTTTGTCTGCGCCGTGCCCTTGGCGCCCTTGGCCCAGCCCTCGATATCGTCGTGCAGGTCCTTGAACACCTGCTGCACGGCATCCCAGGCCTGGTTCCAGTCCAGCAGCGGTTCGCTGCCCAGTTCGTCCTGCACGGCCTGCAGGGCATCGAACAGCTCGGGGCAGGTGTTGAGGAAGCGCTCGCGCGCCTCCTCGGTGATCTGAAAGCGCAGGCGCAACGGGCGCAGCACGGTGATGCGGCGATAGCCGAAGTCGGTGTTGTCGAAGACGCGGCTGGTCTGGCCGTTCTCCAGCGCGCCGTGTTCACGGGTGATGGCGTCGAGCGCGGCCAGGTCGAGATAGCGGCGCTTGTCACCCAGGCTGCGCTTCATCGGCGTGTAGCGGCTGCGGGCGTCGATGAGCTGGATCTTGCCCTTGCGGTGGTCGGCCTTGCGGTTGGTGACCACCCAGATGAAGGTGCCGATGCCGGTGTTGTAGAACATCTGCTCGGGCAGGGCGACGATGGCTTCGAGCTGGTCGCGCTCGATGATCCAGCGGCGGATCTCGCTCTCGCCGCTGCCGGCGCCGCCGGTGAACAGCGGCGAGCCGTTGAAGACGATGGCGGTGCGCGAGCCGGTTTTTTCGCGGTTCCCGGGCGCGTAGTCCTGGAACTTGCTCATCATGTAGAGCAGGAACAGCAAGGCACCATCGTTGATGCGGGGCAGCTTGCCGCTGTAGCCCCTGAAGTTGGGCCAGCGGTCGATGATCTTCTTCTCCGCCTTCCAGTCCACGCCGAAGGGCGGGTTGGCCAGCAGGTAGTCGAAGCGCTGGTCCGGAAACGGGTCGTCGGTGAGGGTGTTGCCCAGCACCACCTGGCCGTCCTTGTGGCCCTTGATCAGCAGGTCGGAAGCGGCGACGGCGTAGGAGCGCGGGTTGTAGTCCTGGCCGAAGACCTTGACCGTGGCTTGCTCGTTGTGGGCGCGTATCCAGTTTTGTGCCTCGGCCAGCATGCCGCCGGTGCCGCAGGCCGGGTCGCAGATGGTGACGATGACGCCGGCCTGCGTCAGCACCTGTGTATCCGGCTCCAGCAGCAGGTTGACCATGAGCTGGATGACTTCGCGCGGGGTGAAGTGGTCGCCGGCGGTTTCGTTGGCGGCTTCGTTGAAGCGGCGGATCAAATCCTCGAACACCAGGCCCATGGTGATGTTGTCGACCGCGCGCGGATGCAGGTCGATCTCCGCGAACTGGGCGACCACCTGATAGAGGCGGTTGGATTCTTCAAGCTTCTCGATTTCTTTCTCGAACTCGAAGCGCTCGAAGATCTTGCGGATATTTTCGGAGAAGCCGGCGATGTAGTCGGCCAGGTGGCGGCCGATGTTGTCGGGGTCGCCCTTGAGCTTCTGGAAATCGAGCTGGCTGTGGTTGTGGAAACCCAGCGGCTTGCCATCCTCGTCCTTGGCCAGGTTATTGAGGATGGCATCGATGTTCGCGATGCCCTTGGCGCTGAGTTCGATGTGGCGTTTGAGCACGGCCTCCTTGCTGGGCGCCAGCACGGCGTCGAAGCGACGCAGCACGGTGAGCGGCAGCATCACGCGCTCGTACTGCGGCGGGCGATAAGGGCCGCGCAGCAGGTCGGCGACGGACCAGATGAAGTTGGCGAGTTGCTGGAAGCTGGTGATTGTCATCGGTGCAATGCTCAGCGGATTTGTCGCGCAGCACAAGGAAGGCAGTTCCCCCGGCGCACACGTGAAGGCCGCCGCAGGCTCGAGAGTTTACGAAATCGCAATCGTGCGGTTGTGCCTGGTTTCATTACGCGCGGTGTATCGTGCGCGCTGCAACGCGCCGGGAACATCGGTGCGCGGTCGCGGTCATAGCACTGCGCATTCGCAACATTCTTCTCTCAATCAGGGCTCCGTCATGGCTTCCGGCAATCCGCTGCTGCGTTCGTCCAACTTCGAAGGCCTCGCCATCGGCGGCGAGCGCATGACCGTCAACGGCACCATTGGCAAGACCGCGATCATGCTGATCCTGGTCTGCGTCTCCGCGGGCTGGACCTGGCTGCGCTTCGACGCGGCGCTGGCCGTCGGCGGCAAGGATGCGGCCGCCGCCGCCATGGCCGCGGTCGCGCCGTTCCTCATGGGCGGGCTGATCGCCGGCCTGGTACTGGCGCTGGTATCGGTGTTCGCCAAGCGCTTCATCGCCATCACCGCGCCGCTGTATGCCATCGCCGAGGGCTTCGTGGTCGGCGGCATCTCGGCGATCTTCGATCTGAGCTACCCCGGCGTGGTGGTCACCGCGGTGGCGCTGACCTTCGGCGTGATGGCGGTGATGCTGTTCCTGTACAGCAGCCGCATCATCAAGGTGACCGACAAATTGCGCATGGGCATCGTCGCGGCGACCGGCGGCATCATGGTGGTGTACCTCATCAACATGGTGATGGGCTTCTTCGGTTCGCAGATCGGCCTGATCAACAGCGCCAGCCCGTTGGGCATCGGTTTCAGTCTGCTGGTGGTGGGCATCGCGGCGTTCAATCTGCTGATCGATTTCGACATGATCGAGCGCGGCGCCGCCGCCGGCGCACCACGCAACATGGAGTGGTACGGCGCCTTCGGCCTGACCGTCACGCTGGTGTGGCTGTACATCGAAATCCTCAGCCTGCTGGGCAAGCTGCAGCGGCGCTGAGCGGCGTTCAACGGGCCGTGGCGATGGCTACGCGGTCCGGCTGCTGCCGAACTTTGGCGCGCACACTGCGCCACGAAACGCTCAAACTTCGGTGATCAGTTCCACGGCGTGGCGCAGCGGCAGCGCGGCATCCCAATCGCCGGGCGCGTGCACATCGGCCAGACTTTGCAGCGTGGCGATGAACGCCGCGCGTGGCATCTCGATGGCACCCAGCGCCAGCGTGTGCGCGTTGGCGACTTGCGCATCCAGCAGCGGCATGCGCCATGCGGCCAGTGCGCGGCAGACGGCGTACAGCGCCACCTTGGAACCGCCGCTGCGCGCGCTGAACATGGATTCGCCCGAGAACATGCCGCCGCTGGCCACGCCGTAGAGGCCGCCGACCAACTGCGTGCCATTCCACACCTCGAACGAATGCGCGTGGCCGAGCTGGTGCAACCGCACATAGGCACGGCGCATCGCCGGGGTAATCCAGGTGCCGCGCTGGCCGGCGCGCGGCGCGGCGCAGGCGGCGATCACCCGATCAAAAGCGCGATCGACGCTGAGCGTCCACGGCAGCGCGCGCAGCGTGCGTGCGAAGCGCCGTTGCGGGCGCGTGTGCGCCGTGTCGAACACACAGCGCGGATCGGGCGACCACCACAGCAGCGGCGCGCCCGCGCTGTACCAGGGAAAGATACCGTGCGCATACGCCGCGCGCAGGCGTTCGGGACGCAGATCGCCGCCGACGGCCAGCAGCCCGGATGCATGCGCGCGCGCGACCGGCGGGAAGCGCGTGTCGTCGGGGGCCAGCAGGTAGGGCTGGGCGGTGGTCATGGGTGCATCGTACGGGCGGCGCGGGTGTGTGTCCGTAATGCGCGTGCACGTGAGCAATCAACGACGCGCACTCATTGCGCGTAGGGCGAATGCGTCAGCAGTTCGGCACGCCACGCCTGCACTTGCAATTGCTCATGCGCGAGATACTGCACGACGGCGTGGCGCAGCCCGGCATGCGCGATGGCGTGGCGCGAGTGCGTCAGCGTGGGCAGAAAGCCGCGCGCCAGCTTGTGCTCGCCCTGCGCGCCTGGCTCGAAGCGCTGCAGACCGGTACGCAGGCAGTGCTCGATGCCCTGGTAGTAGCACAGCTCGAAGTGCAGGCCCGGCACCTGCACGCGGCTGCCCCAGTAGCGGCCGTATAGCGTGCTCGATGAACTCAGAAACAGCGCCATCGCCACGATGACATCGCCCGCGCGCGCCAGCGCCAGCCACACATGGCCGGGCAGGGCAGCGCCGAGGCGCGCGAAAAATTCCGAGTTGAGTGCGGCGAGGTTGCCGTGCGCAGCGAAGGTGTCCAGGTACAGCGCATGCACCGCCGTCCACTCGTGCGCATCGAGGCTGCTGCCTGCGCGCCATTCGATGTGCAGACCCGAAGCGGCCACCTGCGCGAGTTCGGCGCGGATGTTTTTGCGTTTCTTGTGCTTGAGCGCGGACAAGAAATCCTCGAACGTGTGCCAGCCGCGGTTGATCCAATGGAACTGCACGTCGTTGCGCGCCAGCCAGTGCGCGTCATCGGCAGCACAAGCGGCGAGATCGTCGGCTTCGAGAAACAGCAGGTGCGTCGAGCTGAGCTGTGCGCTCTGCATCAGCTCGCGCAGGCCGGCCAGCAGTGCGGCGCGGCGCGCATCCGCACCCGCGCCAGCGCCGACCAGCAGGCGCGGCCCGACCACGGGCGAATACGGCACCGCGCACAGCAGCTTGGGGTAGTAGTCGCCACCGGCGCGCTCCAGCGCCTGCGCCCAGGCGTGGTCGAACACGAATTCGCCATGCGAGTTGAACTTCAGATACAGCGGCGCGGCGGCCACCAGCCGGTCGTCCTCGAACACACCCAGATGCCGCGCCTGCCATCCCCAGTCGGCGCGCAGACACCCGTGTTGCTCCAGCCCGGCGAGAAAAGCATGGCTGAGGAAGGGGTTGTCATCGGGGCGCAGCGCATCCCACTTGGCGGCGGCGATCGTGTCCAGCCGCTCGAGGGTGCGCAGCGCCAGCGTCATCGCCTGGTGCCGCTCAGTGCCCCAGGCCGTCGAGATATTTCTCGGCGTCCAGCGCGGCCATGCAGCCGGTGCCGGCGCTGGTGACCGCCTGGCGGTATATCGAATCGGCCACGTCGCCGGCGGCGAACACGCCGGGGATGCTGGTCTGCGTGGCATTGCCCTGCAGTCCGCCGTGCACCACCAGGTAGCCGCCTTCGCGCATGCTCAGCTCGTCCTTGAAGATAGCGGTGTTGGGGCTATGGCCGATGGCGATGAACACGCCATGCACGGCGATTTCGCGCGTGCTGCCGTCCTGCGTGCTCTTGATGCGCAGGCCGGTGACGCCGCTGGCATCGCCCAGCACCTCGTCGACACCGCTGTTCCAGACAATCTCGATCTTGCCCGCGCGCTGCTTTTCGAACAGCTTGTCCTGCATGATTTTTTCCGCGCGTAGGCTGTCGCGCCGATGCACCAGCGTGACCTTGCTGCAGATGTTGGCCAGGTACAGCGCCTCCTCGACCGCGGTGTTGCCGCCGCCAATCACCGCCACGTCCTTGCCGCGATAGAAAAATCCGTCGCAGGTGGCGCAGGCCGACACGCCCTTGCCGGCGAACGCCTGCTCGGAGGGCAGGCCCAGGTACTTGGCGCTGGCGCCGGTGGCGATGATCAGCGCGTCGCAGGTGTATTCGCCGCTGTCGCCGACGAGGCGAAATGGGCGGCAGCCCAGGCGCGCCTCGTGGATGTGGTCGAACACGACCTCGGTAGCGAAGCGCGCGGCGTGCTGCTGCATGCGTTCCATCAGCTCGGGGCCTTGCACGCCCTGCACGTCGCCAGGCCAGTTATCGACATCGGTGGTGGTGGTGAGCTGGCCGCCGGCCTGCAGCCCGGTGATCAGCAGCGGTTTGAGGTTGGCGCGCGCGGCATAGACCGCGGCGCTGTAGCCGGCAGGGCCGGAACCGAGGATCAGCACGCGGCTGTGGCGAGGGGGGCTCATGTATCATTTCCAGTTGGTTGCGGCGAAAACGCGGCCTGCCACGCGTCGCTGGACGCGCCCATCGCGACAGGCCTGAAGTGCCGCAGCATGGGGACGGCGGATGCTCGAATCAAGCCGCGCGACGAATACACTCATCCCCTGCGAGGTCATTCCCCATGCGTATCGGCATTCCTTCAGAAACCAAGACGCTCGAAGGCCGTGTGGCCTTGGTGCCCGCTGCCTGCGCCGATCTGGTGCGGCACGGCCACGAGGTTCATCTGCAGTCCGGTGCCGGACTCAAGAGCGGCTTCAGCGATGACGCCTACACGCGTATCGGCGTGCACATCGTTCCCGATGCCGCGGCGCTGTACGAAAAGGGCGAGCTGATCGTCAAGGTCAAGGAGCCCATCGCCGGCGATCTGGCGCTGCTGAAAAAACACCACCTGCTGTTCTGTTATCTGCATCTGGCCGCCGAGCCGGAGCTGACGCGCAAACTGCTGGAGATCGGCCTGACCGGCGTGGCTTTCGAGTCGGTCGAGGACAATGGCGGCCTGCCGCTGTTGCTGCCGATGTCGGTGATCGCCGGACGCATCGCCACGCAGGTGGGCACCACGCTGCTGCACCAGCCGCAAGGCGGCAAGGGCAAGCTGCTGGGCGGCCTGCCGGCCACGCCGCGCGGCAAGGTGGTGGTGCTGGGCGCTGGCGCCGCGGGCAGCAACGCCGCCGCGCTGGCCGCCGCCGCCGGCGCCAACGTGGTGGTGTTCGACAAACGCCCCGATCGCCTGGCCGAAATGATGGCCATGGGCGCCAACGTCACCGCGCTGTATGCCTACGAGTCGCTGGTGGCCGAGGAAGTCGCCAGCGCCGACATCGTCGTCGGCGCGGTGCTGATCCCCAGCGCCAAGGCGCCGCGCGTGGTCACCGAGGCCATGGTCAAGTCGATGGAGAAGGGCAGCGTGCTGGTGGATATTTCCATCGATCAGGGTGGCTGCTTCGAGACCTCGCGTCCAACCACGTGGAAGGAACCCACCTACAGCGTGCACGGCGTCACCCACTTCGCCGTGACCAACATGCCGGGCGCCGTGCCGCAGACTTCATCGCATGCGATTTCGGCCGCGATCCTGCCATACGTGCAGCGTCTGGCGGCAAGCGCCGAGTGGCGCAGGCACGAGCCGCTGCGCGTCGGCATCAACATCGAGGCCGGCAAGATCGTGCATCCGGCGCTGCAGGGCGTGGTCTGAGGGGCATCGCGCGCTTCGCTGCTGTCCATTGCGCCGGGGTGAGGCGGTGCGTTGATGATTTGCCGCGGGCGGATCATGCGCTGCCGAGCGCCCGAGCGCTGCGCGCCACTGGTTCCCGATGCCAGCGCGAGCACTTGCTGGTGTAATCTGCCGCAGGATTTCGGCAAGCAGGATGACGGTGGCGGCCAACGGCAAGACGAGCAGCACGAACGGCAAGATCGCGCTCAGCGAGGGCGCGCGGCGCCTGCTGCGCGAAGCCGGCGCGCTGCTGCTGTTTCCCATCGCTTTGTATGTGCTGGTGTGCCTGCTCACGCACAACCGCGACGATCCGTCGTGGTCGCACTCCGGTCCGCAACTGGGCGTGGCCAATTGGGGCGGTTTGATCGGCGCGTATCTGTCCGATGCGCTGCTGTGGTTTTTCGGCATCACCGCGTACGCGTTTCCCGTATTGCTGGCGGCGCTGGCGCTGCATGTGCTGCGTGAGCGCGCGAGCGTGCCGCGCTCGCCGCTGGAGCCCACGCTGCGCCTGATCGGTTTCGTCGGCTTCGTGGCCTCGAGCGCGGCGCTGGCGGCGCTGCGTTTGGGCACCGCGACGGACCTCGCCGCCGGTTACGGCGGCATCCTCGGACGCCTGATCGGGCATCCGCTGCAAGGCGGCTTCGGTCTGCCCGGCGCCACGCTGTTGCTGTTCGCGGTGTTTCTGGTCAGCGTGACCCTGGCCACGGGCCTGTCCTGGTTCGCGGTGATGGACCGCACCGGACGCCTGACCCTGATCGTCGGTGACTGGCTGCGCGCGCACCTCAAGCGCGCGCCCGAGGTGCTGGCCGCGCGCGGCCAGCGCATCGAGCGCGAGGAAGTGCGCCGCATCGAAAGCAAGCGCAAGTCCGAGCGCGAGCCGGTGCGCATCGAGCCGCCGCCGGCGCCCATGGTCGAGAAAAGCGATCGCGCCACGCGCGAGAACCAGATCCCGCTGTTCGTCGGCCCGACCATGCCGGGGCAACTGCCGCCGCTGTCGCTGCTGGATGAGGCCAAGCCGTCCATCAACAAGGGCTGGTCGCAGGAAATGCTCAAGGTGCTGTCCGAGCAACTCACCGCCAAGCTGCGCGATTTTCGCATCGAGGCCAGCGTGGTCAGCGTGTTTCCCGGCCCGGTGATCACGCGCTTCGAGATGGAACCCGCCGCCGGCGTGCGCGGCAGCCAGATCTCCAGCCTCGACAAGGACATCGCGCGCGGACTGTCGGTGCAGAGCGTGCGCGTGGTCGATGTGATCCCCGGCAAGAGCGTGATCGGCATCGAGATCCCCAACGCGCACCGCGAAATCGTGTATCTGTCCGAGATCCTGCGCTCCAAGGAGTACGACGCGCAGAAGTCACCCTTGGCGCTGGCGCTGGGCAAGGACATCGGCGGACGCCCCGCGGTGGTGGACCTGGCCAAGATGCCGCATCTGCTGGTCGCCGGCACCACCGGCTCGGGCAAGTCGGTGGCGCTGAACGCGATGGTGCTGAGCCTGCTGTACAAGGCCGCGCCCAGCGATGTGCGCATGATCATGATCGATCCGAAGATGCTGGAGCTTTCGGTCTATCAGAGCATCCCGCATCTGCTCGCGCCGGTGGTCACCGACATGAAGGAAGCCGCCAACGCGCTGCGCTGGTGCGTGGCCGAGATGGAGCGGCGCTACAAGCTGATGTCGGCGCTGGGTGTGCGCAATCTGGCCGGTTTCAACAAGAAGGTACGCGAGGCACGGGCCGCCGGGCAGCCGCTGCTGGACCCGCTGTTCAAGCCCGATGCCAGCGCGCCCAACGCGCCGCCGCCGCAGTTGCAGACACTGTATTCCATCGTCGTGATGATCGACGAATTCGCCGACATGATGATGATCGTCGGCAAGAAGGTCGAGGAGCTCATCGCGCGGCTTGCGCAGAAGGCGCGCGCCGCCGGCGTGCATCTGGTGCTGGCCACGCAGCGGCCCTCGGTGGACGTGATCACCGGCCTGATCAAGGCCAACATCCCCACGCGCATCGCGTTTCAGGTATCCAGCAAGATCGACTCGCGCACCATTCTCGATCAGTCCGGCGCGGAAACCCTGCTCGGTCACGGCGACATGTTGTACCTGCCGCCGGGCACCGCCACGCCGGAGCGCGTGCATGGCGCCTTCGTCGATGATGCCGAGGTGCACCGCGTGGTCGATTGGCTGCGCGCGCAGGGCCGCCCCGATTTCATCGCCGGTGTGCTGGAAGAAGTGCAGGTGCTGGGCGATGGCAAGGTGATCGGTGAATCCGGCCTGCCCGAGGATGCCGAAGGCGAGGGTGGCAGCGACAACGCGCTGTTCGACAAGGCCGTGGATATCGTGGTGCGCAGCCGCCGCGCCTCGATCTCGGGCGTGCAGCGGCACCTGCGCATCGGCTACAACCGCGCCGCGCGCCTGATCGAGATGATGGAGCAACAGGGCATCGTCAGCCCGCCCGAGCACAATGGCAACCGCAGCGTGCTGGCGCCAGCGCCGCGGGAGTAACCCGGTTTCGCCATTTCATCGCGATGCAGCGAGGTGACGGCATGCTGCGTGCAGTCCAGTTCAACTATTCCTCCACGGTTTGCATGAACATTCAGAATTCCCATGCTTCACGTCATGCCCGTATTCACCGCATCCTCGTGATGCTGTGCGTGGCGGTTTTGTCCTTGCCGGCGCTGGCGCAGGCCGCGGGTAGCGCGCGCGCGCAGCTCGATGCCTTCGCGGCGGGTCTGCAATCGGTCAGCGCGCATTTCAGCCAGATGAGTGTGGATGCCAACGGCAATCCCGGGCGCAACGCCACCGGCACGCTGCAACTGGCCGCGCCACGACTGTTCCGCTGGCAGGTCAGCAGTCCCTACCACCAGATCATCGTCGCCGACGGCAAGCGCGTGTGGGTGTACGACCCCGATTTGCAACAGGTGACGGTGCGCGCGCAAAACAGCGCCGAGGCGCACAGCCCGCTCAACGTGCTCACCGATCTCAAATTGCTCGACCGCCAGTTCAAGGTCAGCGAGGACGGCGCGCACGACGGCCAGGCGTGGCTGAAGCTGCGCCCGAACAACGACCACGCCGAGTTCAAGTACGCCGAGCTGGGTTTTGCCGACAACCAGTTGCAGACCATGGTATTCGAGGATTTGCTGGGCGATCGCACCACCATCCGTTTCAGCGACTGGCAACGTAACGCGAAGCTGCCCGCCGATACGTTCCGCTTCACCCCGCCGCCCGGTGCCGATGTGATCGGCGATGTGCCGACGGCCGAGGCCTACCCGCTCAAGAACTAACTCAATTTGCAAAACCGGGCATCCTGCCACCTGATTCAAAACGATTATGTGCAAGCAAACGGTCGCGGCGAAGCTGCGCCACTTTTGTCGCGACAAGCGCGGACGCGCTCATCGCGGCGGCACATCATTGTGCCGGAGCGGTTTTTCAAACCGCCCAACAGAGATGGCCGCGGCCTTATCATCGCCCGATGCCGCGCAAGCCTTCCCCCGTCACACCCTCGCTGCTGCCCGAGTCCACCGCGTTGCAGCCGCTGGCTGAGCGCATGCGCCCGCGACGCCTGGAGCAAATGGTGGGCCAGCGCCGTCTGCTGGCGCCGGATGCGCCGTTGCGCCAGGCGCTGGAGGCGGGCAAGGTGTACTCGATGGTGCTGTGGGGGCCGCCCGGTTGCGGCAAGACCACGCTGGCGCGGCTGGTGGCGCACTACGCCGAAGCCGAATTCGTGGCGATTTCCGCGGTGCTATCCGGCGTGGCCGAGGTGCGCGCCGCGCTGGCGCTGGCCGAGGCGCGCTACGCGCAGGGTTTGCGCAGCGTGCTGTTCGTGGACGAGGTGCACCGTTTCAACAAGGCGCAGCAGGACGCATTCCTGCCCGCGATCGAGCGCGGCATCATCGTGTTCATCGGCGCCACCACCGAGAACCCGTCCTTCGAGCTGAACTCGGCGCTGCTCTCGCGCTGCCGCGTGCATGTGCTGGAGGCGATCTCGGCCGATGACATCGTGGTCGCGCTGCAGCAGGCGCTGGACGATGACGAACGCGGCCTCGGCGCATTGCATCTCAAGTTGCACGATGACGCGCTGCAGGCGATCGCGCAGGCCGGCGACGGTGATGTGCGCCGCGCGCTGACCTTTCTGGAAATCGCCAGCGAACTGGCGCGCGCGGGCGTGATCGACCGCGATACGCTGACGCGCGTGCTGGCCGAGCGTACGCGCCGCTTCGACAAGGGTGGCGAGCAGTTCTACGACCAGATCTCGGCGCTGCACAAGTCGGTGCGCAGCTCCGATCCCGATGCCGCGCTGTACTGGCTGACGCGCATGCTCGATGGCGGCTGTGATCCGCTGTATCTGGCGCGGCGCACGCTGCGCATGACCGTCGAGGACATCGGTCTGGCCGATCCGCGTGCATGGCGCATGGCGCTGGATGCGTGGGATACCTACGAGCGCCTCGGCAGCCCCGAGGGCGAGTTGGGCCTAGCCGAACTGGTGGTGTATCTGGCCGTGGCGCCGAAGAGCAACGCGGTGTATCGCGCGCTGGGCGAGGCGCGGCGCGTGGTCGCCGAAACCGGCACGCTGGAGGTGCCGATGCATCTGCGCAACGCGCCCACCAAGTTGATGAAGGAGCTGGGTTACGGCAAGGGCTATCAGTACGACCACGATCGCGCCGGCGGCGTGGCGCTGGATCAGCAATGCCTGCCCGACGCGCTGGACGGGTTGCAACTATACACGCCGGTCGAGCGTGGTCTTGAATTGCGCATCAAGGAAAAACTCGATGCCCTGCGCGCGGCGCGTGCCCAGGCACGCGGCGGGGACAAGGCATGAGGAAGCTGTTGCGCGCGCTGCCGCGCACCGTGCTGCTGCTGAGCTTGATCAGCCTGTTCAACGATAGCGCCGGCGAGCTGGTGTATCCGCTGGTGCCGCTGTATCTGGCCACGGTGCTGATGGCCGGGCCGCGCGCGCTGGGCTTGATCGAGGGCGTGGCCGAGGCGGTCAGCAGCCTGGTCAAACTGGTCGCAGGCGTGTTGGCGGATCGCATGCGGCGCATGCGCATTTGGGTCGTCGGTGGCTACAGCCTAGCGGCCGTCGCGCGTCCGCTGCTGGGCCTGGCCACGAGCTGGCCAGGCGTGCTAGTGCTGCGCTTTGCCGATCGTCTGGGCAAGGGCCTGCGCAGCGCGCCGCGCGATGCCTTGCTCAACGCCAGCGTGGCGCCATCGCAGCGCGGCCTGGCGTTCGGTTTTCATCGCGCCATGGACAATCTGGGCGCGGTGATCGGCCCGCTGGCGGCGGCTGGACTGCTGGCGCTGGGCATGCCGATCGCGCACATTTTCTATCTCGCCATCATCCCCGCGCTGGTAGTGATCGCGCTGGCGCTGGCTATTCCCGAGCCGGACATGAAGCCGGCGCTCAAGTCGGTGCCGTTCGACTGGCGCCTGCGCGAGCAAAGCCCGGCGCTGCGCCGGTATCTGCTGGTGCTGGCGCTGTTCACCCTGGGTAATTCCTCGAACATGTTTCTGCTGCTGCGCGCGCACGATCTGGGCGTCAGCGACGTGCAGATCCCGCTGCTGTGGGCGCTGATGTCGGGCGTGGCGGCGCTATTTTCCACGCACTTGTCCAGCCTGTCCGATCGGCTGGGGCGCACCCGCGTGATCGGTGCCGGCTGGGTGATCTACGCCGGCTTCTACCTGCTGTTCGGCCTGCTGCCGGCACACCCCATCCTGCTGTGGCCGATGTTCGCGTTCTACGGACTGTTCCTGGCCGCGACCGAAGGCGCCGAGAAAGCGCTGGTGGGCGACCTGGCGCAGCGCGAGCGCGGCGGCACCGCCTACGGCTGGTACAACCTCGTGGTGGGTCTGATGCTGCTGCCGGCCTCGGTGCTGTTCGGCTGGCTGTGGCAGCACCTGGCGCCGCTGGTGGCGTTCGGATTCAGTTCCGGCTGCGCGCTGCTGGCGGCGCTGCTGCTGCTGTTCTGGGTGCGCCCGCGGCATCTTGCATTGGCTTGAGGTTTGCGCTGCGCGGGCGGCGCTCGCGATAATCGACGCGAGAGGCCTGCAGCCATCACTCCCGCGCAGGGCGGGAAGCCAGTCGCAGGACGCTTCTGGATGCTCGCCTGCGCGGGCATGACGAAACCCGCAAGGTGTTCCGTGCGGGCGCCACCGTTCTGATTCGGAGATTCCATGCTTGATCCGGTACTGCTGCGTGCGCAGCTTGATGCCACAGCGGCGCAGCTCGCACGGCGCGGCTTTGCGCTGGAAACCGCGGTGCTGGGCGCATTGGAAGTCGAGCGCAAGCAGGTGCAGACCGCCACGCAGGAGCTGCAGAACCTGCGCAACACGCGCTCCAAGGCCATCGGCCAGGCCAAGGCAAGGGGTGAGAGCGTCGAGGCGCTGATGGCCGAGGTCGCCGGGTTGGGCGATCAACTCAAGGACAACGAGCAGCGCCTCACCAATATCCAGAATCGGCTGGCCGGGATCGCCTTGGGCATCCCCAATCTGCCCGAGGCTTCGGTGCCGGACGGCAAGGACGAAACCGCGAATGTCGAGCAACGCCGCTGGGGTACGCCCCGCGGGTTTGATTTTGCCGTGCGCGACCACGTCGAGATCGGCGCGCGCGATGGCGGCCTCGATGGCGAGGCTGGCGCGAAACTGTCAGGCGCGCGCTTCACCGTGCTGCGCGGCGGCATCGCGCGCCTGCACCGCGCGCTGGCGCAGTTCATGCTCGATCTGCACACCGGCGAGCACGGCTACCTCGAATGCAACGTGCCGCTGCTGGTCAACCCCGAGGTGATGCAGGGCACCGGGCAGTTGCCCAAGTTCGAGGAGGATCTATTCGCGACACAGGTCGGCGACACGCGGCGCTATCTGATCCCCACCGCCGAAGTCGCGCTGACCAATCTGGTGCGCGAGTCCATCGTCGAGGCTGACACGCTGCCGCTGCGCATGGTCGCGCATACGCCGTGCTTTCGCGCCGAGGCCGGCAGCGGTGGACGCGACCTGCGCGGCATGATCCGCCAGCACCAGTTCGAGAAAGTCGAGCTGGTCAGCATCGTGCGCGCGACCGACAGCGCCGCCGAGCACGAGCGCATGACACGCTGCGCCGAGGTGGTGCTGGAACAACTCGGTCTGCCCTACCGGCGCCTGCTGCTGTGCACCGGCGACATGGGCTTCGCCGCCGCCAAGACCTACGACCTGGAAGTGTGGCTGCCCTCGCAGAACACCTATCGCGAGATCAGCTCCTGCTCCAACTGCACCGATTTCCAGGCGCGGCGCATGCAGGCGCGCTGGCGCAATCCAGACACCGGCAAGCCCGAACTGGTGCACACGCTCAACGGCTCCGGCGTAGCCGTGGGTCGCGCGCTGGTCGCGGTGCTGGAGAACTACCAGAACGGCGATGGCAGCATCGCCGTGCCCGAGGTGCTGCGCCCGTATATGGGCGGATACGAGCAGGTGTGAGTACCACGCCCTCGTCTGCGCCCGCCACGCATCTGGCGATCGGTTTGTTCGCCGGGGTGGTGATCTCGGCATGGGCCGGTTTTTTCCTCGGCATCAGCATGATCGGCTGGACACCGTGGTGGCACGGCCCGGCCTACCTCGCCGGCATGCTGCTGTTGCTGGGCATGGCTTGGCGCTGGCGCCGGCTGCTGTTGCCCCAGGCCCTGCTGCTGCTGGCCACGGTGGCCTATCCAGTGGCCGTGGCCAGCGTGCGCAGCCCCGAGGTGCTGGTGTTCGGCCTCGGCATGCTGCTGCCGCTGCTGCTGGTGCTGCTCGTGGTGGTGGTATCGGTGAAGCTGGGCAAACCCGCCAGGCGACCGCGCTGAGCGCGTACAGCGCAACCCCTACTTGAATCTGCACGCCAGGAAGGCATCCAGGAGGGCGGGGTCGTGTTTGACGCCACGCTCAGCATCGAGCGTGGAAAGAGCTGCCGCATGGGTTCTGACCCGATGGTAGGGACGCGGGGAAGTCATCGCGTCGTAGCTGTCGATCACTGACAAGATTCGACTGAGCAAAGGGATCGCCCCGGTTCGCAGGCCATCGGGATAGCCACCCCCATTCCAGTGCTCATGATGATGTCGAACCACGGTTGCAATTTCCTTGCGAAAGGAAAGATCGCGGTGCGCCAGGATGATCCCCTCGCCGCGGACGCTGTGGGTCTGCATGACAGCCCGCTCCATGGCATCCAGCGGCCCCGCTTTGCGCAGGATGGCATCAGGGATGTCCATCTTTCCGATATCGTGCAGGTGCGCGGACAGAGTGAGCACGGCGAGATCGTGCTGCAGAAGACCGACAGCCTTCCCGAGCAGGACGGCCAGCGACGCGACGCGATCGCAATGCTCCGCGATGGATGCATCGTGCGCCTTCAGCGCACGACTGAGAATAGGATCGATGGCAGCGGTCCAGTGGTTCACGGCGGGCGAAGACCAAGTCATTCGCCCAAGTGGGCGCGATCCGGAGATTGAAGCAAGATCGAAGCCAGCGCACTTTACAAAATAGAAAGCAGAATGGCAGGTTATCTCGACACGGCGCTGCCTGCAGATACAGGCGTGCTCTTCGGTGAGTTTGTGCGGGCTTGCGACTTGGTGTTGACGACGGTGAAAGGCGTCAGCATTCAAGTAACCCCCAAATGGCCGGCCGGCCGGCTGGTTCATGCAAAACTTGCCGCAAGCCATGGGTGCCAGCAGATCCGAAGGTCCAATAGTTAGGCGGACAACGGAGTGGCATTCAAACTCAAAGCGAGTTGAGCCAATCCAGTTGCATCGAATCCGAGCAGGTCGGAAAGCGCAATCCAGGAATGCCCTGATGTGCGCCTTGTTCCGGAAAAAAGCGGGGTTTGCGCGTTCGCGAGAAGACGCGAGGGTTCCTGTCGCGTCGCTGCACGAAGCAGTTTGCGAAACCTCCGCTCGTTGCCGGTGTCGAAGTGCAGTGACCCGCTTGGAGTTGCCGGATGACTGCTCGCCCGCTGGGATTGTTCGATCAGGAAATTCGGCCGCGCAAGCTGCAGGCGCTAGGTGATCCACCGGTGGCGCTGAACACGATCGTGCCGTGGGCGATGTTCCGGCCAATCGATGCGCACCGGGGATCGCGATCCACGCAAAAGTGGCCACCTGACGCACGATCAACGGAAGTCCCCAAGGGACGACCCGATCAGCCTCGAATCTCAGCAACCAGCGGCAGGAAGTCGCGCCAGCACGCGTTCTGATGGACATGCAGTCTTCGTTGCTGCGACGGATGCGTTGTAGCGAGTTTCAGGTATTCGTTTCGGCCAATCTGCGTTTTTAGGAGTCAGATCAATGAATAATATGATTAGAAAGGCAGTTACCAGCGCCATAGCTGCAGGATCATTGTGCTACTTACCTTCGGCTCTGGCCATGCCCCTGAATCGACATGTTTTGAGTTCGGTTCAACTTGATTCACAAAATGTAGCAAATTACACGGCCACCTTGCCCACGGGCCGCATAGTGACGCCGGTCGGTGTAATTAACGGTACCCCCAATTTCCCCACCATGGTGGCTGCACAGGGTGGCTTCATAGCTGTTCTGGCCAATGGCGCGACCCCCTTCCAAACGATCACGTTTTACAGTCGTAACAGTCTAGAACGATTAGATCGCCTTGCTGCCTTCGCCAAGGTGGCGCCCACCAAGCCGATGGCCTGGGCTACTTCGGGTGGTAATGGCACCGCCTTGAATCCCGAGCATGCTGGAGCGGCGGGGGTTGTGTATGTACCGAAGGAAAATGCTGCTTTGAAAATCAGGCAGGCCAAAGCCACGTTGGCAGTCGAGAGCAATCCGAATCCGATTCCGACGGCTCTGCTTTCGCACAGTGATTTATTTCAAGGCCTCACAGCGGGAACTGACGGCATCTTCTATGCCACAGGCGGCGATTCCGACAACGTCGTCGCCCTGCGCGGCGTGCATGGCAAGGTGCAGGTACTCCATCAGTACACGCTGCAGTGGCAATCTTTTCCCAAGGATCAATATCCCTACCAGTATCAGGGCGATCACCAAAAGAAGCATCTTTTTTACCCAGACTCCGTGGTGGTGGGTCCGTCGAATCATCACCTATACGTCACGGGTATGCTGTCCAATAGCCTGGCTCGCGTCAATATCGCCACGGGCGAGACCGATTATGTCAATGTGGGCGCGTATCCCTTTGCGGTAATGCTCGCGGATCAGCGACAGCGACTCGTCGTGAGCGACTGGGGCGGCAATGGCGTCACGGTATTGGACCGCGCCACCTTCCACGTCATTGGTCACATCGCCACCGGGCCCGCCGAAGATCCCGCAACGATTGCGGCCGGAGTGCACCCCACCGCCATGACCGTCTTGCCCGATAGCCCTGACGTCTTTGTCGCCGACGCCAATGTAGACAAAGTCGTGGAAGTGGATACCCAGACGATGCAGCCTTTGCGTGTCATCGATGATAGTCCTTACCACAACGCCCCGCCCGGCAGCTATCCCGACGCTCTCGCCATCGCCGACGGCGAACTCTTCGTTGCCAATTCCGGGAACAATGATGTTGCCGTTTACGACGTTCATACCGGCGAGCGTTTGGGACTGATCCCCACCGCCTGGTATCCCACAGCACTGGCAGTAAACGATGGCGCCCTCTATGTAACTTGCGCCAAGGGCCTGGGTTCCGGTCCCAACCTGCAGTGGCAGTATATTGGCAACATGATGCATGGGGTTCTGCAAAAGGTGAATCTGTCTGAACTCCCAAGGCATCTCGCTCAGTGGACCCAGGAATCCCTTCACAACGATGGATTCACCCAGGCGCAGCGTACGGCGCGGCACACGCAGGATGCCCGAACTACCACCTTTCTTAAAAAACATATCCGCTATGTGGTCTTCATCCTGCGGGAGAACAAGTCCTTCGATGAGGATCTCGGAGATTACTCAGCGGCCGGGAAGTGGGCGGACTCCCACTTTGATCTCTATAACCAGAAAGAACTGCCTAATCTCTACAGCCTCGCCCATCACTATGCGCTCTTCGTCAACTTCATGGCTGATGGGGAAGTAACTGCTCAAGGGCATCAATGGGTGGACGGTGCCTCCGACTCTGATGTTGTTCAGCGTCTGTGGCCTGAGTATTACTCCAATCGGGGCCTGCTCTGGAATGCCGGACCCGGCGGATCAGCTTCTTTGAAGCCCCAAGCGCCAGGTGCCCACAATCCCCACCATTATTACGAAAAGTTGGGCGACTTCACTAATCCATGGATCAGCTATCCGGAACGACTCTATCTCTTCAATAATCTCCTGCAAAACCAAGTAAGTTTCGAGGATTTTGGAGAGGACACCACTCGTGCCAGAGATGGGGTGATCCGCTCAGTCCTCAAGTCGCACGTTGCCAAGAGCTATCCATCATGGGATCGTATGATTCTTGACACCGACCGCGCCAAGCTGGCCATCGACTGGCTCAAGAAGCATCCGGGCGCTAAGTTCCCGCATTTTGTGTACATCTGGTTGCCGGATGACCACACTGCGGGACTGGCTCCTTGTTATTACACGCCTGATTATTTCGTCGCCAACAATGACTATGCGACGGCGACGTTCATCCATTATCTGTCCACCACCCCGGAATGGAAGCACATGGTGGTCTTTCTGACTGAGGACGATGCCCAGTCGGGGGCGGATCACATCAATGCGCATCGGACCTTGGCACTGGCCATGGGTCCCTGGGTCAAAAAGGGGGCTTTGGAAACCCACCTCTACTCTCAGGTCAACATCGTCAAGACCATCGAGGCAACCCTAGGGCTGCCGCCCATGTCCCAGTGGGACGAGAGCGCAGCGGTGCTCTCAGGGGTCTGGACCAACCATCCTGACTTCGCGCTGACGCCAACCGTACTGCCCATCCGTGTACCCGTGGCCTTCAACATAGGCAAGTGTACGGAGCATTTCCTCCTGCGCCGGGAGGCGGGAGCCACAGGCCATATCCTTACCCCCGCCTGGCTCAAGGCGCATACGGATGCCCATGGTCGACATCTGGCCCCCGTCGTGCAGAAAAATGCTTACACCCCCACTTCGCTGCTCAAGGTCAGTGGTCCTGAGCAGTTGAAGCAGGAGTGGATCGCGAGCAAAGGGGTCAGGAGCTACGACCATTTCATGGCCTATTTGCATCGCTATGCCCAAGCCCATAGGGTGACCATCGCCAGTTATGAAGCCAATGAAGGAACCTGATCGGTGCTACAGCAAAGTCGTAGCGGGTCCATGCACCAGGCGCTCGCCAGCTTGTGCCACAGCGCGTGCAGAGGGTTGACGGCCTGCGGCTGCACCGGGCACCACTACAACTTCAGCAACGACAACTGCAAAAACATACAAGGGGACGGGACGGAGCATGGCGTTGCCAAATTCATAGTGAGGATTGAACCGCCGAACCCTCACCCGCAACCCCTCTCCCGGCGGGGGAGGGGCCTTTGCTGCTGAACTTCGACGCGAATCAGGTAACCCCTTGATCCCGCACTATACCGCGCGCAATCACGCTGAAGTCATGTCGAACTTGGGTGATCGGCCCTTCCGATCACGCCAATTCTTTGATTTCACAGACCCTCGCACGCCCAACTCATCAAAATTAGCGTGTGAATTGCGGAACTTGGGGCCAACTACCGACGCGCCGAGCCACGAACTTGATCAAACTGCGTGCGGTGGATTCAAAACGGGTTCTTCAAACTGCTCGTTGCAGACGGTTGCACGCTACGACCCGCGCATGTCACGGGCTGCAGCATCTGGGTAATCAGGACGAACATTGGCCTCTGGTATCGAGACATGGTTGAATCTGACCTCCACCCAATAGAAGACCTGATTAGACAGAAGAAGCAACCTCTAACGCAATAGCAAGCATTGTGTCTACACCGGTTGCACGCATGGCTGGTGGCCAATGTTCATTTACATTTATTTTATCCGTGACTGTTAACAATGCTGCTGTCGATACGTTTTTTATGTTCCCTAACCAGAACAATCCGGCAGACTCCATCTCTATTCCAAGGACATCGCTATCAAAGTCCAGCATCTCTTTGTCATCCCATTTATAAAACAAATCCGTAGAAAAAACTTTCCCTTTGTGAACACGTGATGGAGTTTTATCAGTCATCATTTTTGCACAGGAATAGATTTTTGCAACCAACTCATGGGCAGATGGAGTGACAAAAGCGGGTGCTGGGGCTGGCAGAATACCTGAGTCTGACACCGCACTGGTTGGGACCAATAAATCACCCAGAGCCACATGTTCATTTGTCGTGCCGCATGTGCCCACCCTGATCAACGTTTTTGCACAATAGCTGTCAATTAATTCATTTGCATAGATCAGCAGTGACGGTATGCCCATGCCTGTTGCCTGCACAGAAACTTCCATTCCATTGTGCAGCATTCCTGTAAAACATGGCATTGCACGAATATTTGAAACTTCTCTCGCTCCAGAAAGCATACTCGCCATTCTCTTTGCCCTTATCGGATCTCCTAGCAAGAAAACTAACGGAGCAATATCACCGCTTGCCGCGTTCAGATGTAATGCTGTCACGGGCCTTGTCCTTTAACTGTTGTTTGTTACACAAGCTGACTCATCAAAATGAATTTATCTACTCTGACCATTTCTATTTTCGAGCAGTAATCTTTTTTCAAGCGTCCAAGCTGACAGACTGTCGAGGAAGCTCCTTCCTCTCAAGAAATGAAATGGCCCCGTCCACCCACCATATAGGCGGCCCACACGTCACCCAATTCGCCCGGATCGTGTCCACCAACACGCGCAACTCGCGGATCGGATGATCGCGCTCGGGGGTACCCGATCCTCCACCGATATATACGCAAACATCCCCATCTGCTGCACGTCCACACTGCGCATCGATTCCACGCCTCCACGATCCGCGTCATCTATGATCACAGCGCACCCGTGGAGCTCTCTGACAGCTTGCTAATGTCTTAAAGGTCGACAGTCTTAGCCAGGTCATTTCGCACATGCTTGTAGCGGAACAGGATTGCGAACAACACCGCCACGACCAGGGAGTAGGCGGCGAACGTCAGCCAGATGCCATGCCAATCGAGTTGGCCATCAGCTAGCGTGAAGTAACGGCTGATGAGCAGCCCGCTGATCGAGCTGCCGAGCACTGCGCCGAAGCCATTTGTCATCATCATGAACAGTCCCTGCGCGCTGGCGCGGATACTGGGATCGGCCTGTCCTTCGATGAACAGTGAACCGGAGATGTTGAAAAAATCGAAGGCCATGCCGTAGACAAGGTTGGACAGAACGATCATCCACAGCAGTCCGTCGGGGTTGCCGTAGGCGAACAGGCCGAAACGCAGCACCCAGGCAAACATGCTCATCAGCATCACAGTCTTGATGCCGAAGCGTCTGAGAAAGAAGGGGATGGTCAGGATGAACGCGGTTTCCGACATCTGCGAGATCGACAGCACGATGTTCGGGTAGCGCACGGTGAGCAGGCCGCGATAGGCGGGTACGTTGGCGAAGCTGTGCAGGAAGGTATCACCATAAGCATTGGTCAGCTGCAGCGAGGCCCCCAGCGCCATGGCGAACAGGAAGAACACGGCCATGTTGTAGTTCTTCAGCAACTTGAACGCGCGCAGGCCCAAGGCATCGATCAGCGAATCGCGACGCACGTCGCGAGGCGGGCAACGCGGCAGGCTAAACGAGTACAGGCCGAGCAGCACGGCGGATATGCCGGCCACGTAGAACTGGCTGGCGCTCTTCTCAATGTGCAGCAAGCTGATGGTCCACATGGCGACGATGAAGCCGATCGTGCCCCACACGCGAATCGGCGGGAAATCCCTGACCACGTCCGCACCATCGTTCTTCAGCGCGTTGTAGGACACCGTGATCGACAAGGAGATGGTCGGCATGTAGAAGCACACATTGAGCAGCATCACCCAGAACAACGTCGTGGGATTGTCGATTAGCGGCACCACGAACAGCATGCAGGCACCGAGCAGATGCAAGATGCCGTACAGGCGTTCGGCGTTGATCCACTTGTCGGCGACGATGCCCATCAGCGAGGGCATGAACAGCGAGGCGATGCCCATGGTTGAGAACACCGCACCGAAATCGCTGGCCGACCAGTGTTTGGTGAGAAACCAGTACGCACCGAGGGTAGTCAGCCAGGATCCCCAGACAAAGAACTCCAGGAAGTTCATGACGACGAGGCGCAGCTTGGTGGTTTTCATACGCGGATCGGGCTTCCGTGGAGATTACGCCAACACGCTAAACGCAAAGCGCAATCGCGATGGCGCAATGATCATTGCATATTCCGGTAAACGGGTGGCCGTGTTCCGGTTGATGTGAGGCCAGCAGGCGGCGGCGCAGTCGGGTAAGACGAACGGTGTCTGGTTTCTGTTGGCAACCCCGCCAGCGGAGCCCACCTCCAAACGAGTCCACACCGCGCTCGGCGGCGTCAAGGATGCCTTGTATGGCACCTGCCACGCGCTCAAGCCGAAATACCTGCATTGCTACCTCTACGAGTTCTGCTACGAGCAACGGCAGTCCCCCAAAGAGACCGCTTCAATCACCGCATCACGCTTGAGGAGCTGATTCCGCGCCTGATCAATGCCGCACCCACACCTCGCCGCTGCCGTAGCAGCTGCCAACTGCGGATGCGACTTATGGGTAATCAGGATGATTTATGATTGCACCTCTAATAATTTTTGCCAACCGACTAAACGCCACCGCGTAAGCTTCAAGATTTACCTCTTCTGACTCCGTTCTCTTCGCAATCACACCACAGAGGCATGCCGCTGAAAGCCCGAAGGCACTGCACATTGTAAACAGGGTTGCTGCTTCCATCTCGAAATTAGTGACATTTAGCTTACGCCACTCCTCAACAGAGCCTTGGAATCGGCGTAACACGTAACCTGAATAGTTGTCATACCTCTCTTGTCCTGGCCAAAATGTATCCGATGACGCTGTAATTCCGACATGAAAGGGGATTTTCAATTTCTCAGCTGCGTTAACTAAGGCATTCGTTAGCCACAGCGAAGCCACGGCAGGGTATTCAATGGGCGCATAATGTGTCGATGCCCCGTCTAGGCGAACTGCCGCCAAGCTGATCACAATGTCACCGAATTCAATATCCTTTTGTATTGATCCAGTCGTGCCGACCCTAATGAAATTCTTGACGCCAAGTTGCGCTAATTCCTCAACCGCAATCGCGGTAGACGGGCCACCGATGCCAGTTGAGCATACCAAAACCGGAACACTATCAACGATCACCATCCACGAATTGTATTCCCGATGCATGTGAATTGCTCTGGCATTCTTGTCAAGCGCTTTGGCAAGTTCCGGAACCCTACCGGGATCCCCCGGTAGTATGGCAAACTCTGCATTGCCGATCTGAGAACGTTCAAGGCCTGTATGATACTGCCTCTTGTCATCAACACTCATTTCATTTCATCTCGAAGAATTTATCCAAATCTCGGGCTGTCATACCCAAATGAACTGCCGCCAACTTGCCAATTTCAGTGAATGATGCAAACTGGCCCATGCAACGATTGGCAACCCCATTGCCTGCAACTAGAACAGGGACGTGTTCGCGAGTATGATCAGTGCCCTTATACGTCGGATCACAGCCATGGTCGCCCGTTATGATTAAAATATCATTCTTACCTAGAGCATTGATGATTTCAGGCAGGCGCCGGTCGAAACGCTCCAATTCAGTGGCGTAACCAATAACGTCGCGGCGATGGCCATATTTGGAATCAAAATCGGTTAGATTTGCAAATATTAGTGATGTATCGTTCACCCGACTCAAGTTCTCTATAACCGCATCCACCACCAAATCTAATTCTGTGGAATCTATTGAATTACTTATGCCTTGCCCCGCAAAAAGATCCGATATCTTGCCGATGCCAATCACTTGCACACCGCTCGTAGATAAAGCATCGAGCAACGTCTCATCGTTTGGCGGCATTGAGAAATCTCTTCGATTATGTGTTCTACTGAAATCTTCAGCCAAAGTGCCAACAAAAGGTCGTGCAATAACACGTGCTATCTGGTATCTGTCAACCAGCTTGCGGGCGATTCCACACAATTCATACAGCCGATCCAAGCCAAAAGTATCCTCATGCGCAGCTATTTGGAAAACACTATCTGCCGAAGTATATGCAATTGGTTTACCAGTTTTGATGTGTTCTTCGCCAAACTGCTTGATTACTTCGGTCCCGGAAGCATGGCCACATTCGATCAACCCAGGCAATCCGCCTTGTTGAATCAGTGCTTCAGTCAGAGCTTTGGGGAACGTTTTTTCTCCTTGCGTACATAAGTAACCCCAATCGACGAGCGTTGGCAGCCCAGCAATCTCCCAATGGCCCGCAGTGCTGTCCTTGGGAACGCTCCGCGGTACCGCATAACCATACGCTCCCATCAGCTTTTTTTCCGAGCTCAGGGATGACGCTAAACAGCGTCCACCTCGACTCAGGCATGCTGCCTTTGATAGACCCATGGAGTCGAGACAAGGCAGCCTAAGATCGCCGTGGCGGCCATTCATCAATCCTTCCGCACGCCCCGCATGAGCGCATTCAACGATGTGGCCCAACGTATCAGCCCCTTCGTCACCGTATCGAAATGCATCTTCAGTAGCACCGATGCCAAAGGAATCCATCACCATGATCACGGCTTTCTTCGCACACATGAGCTTGGCACTTATTAGATAGTTGAAAACCAGGCGATTAGTTTCGGATGTGGTAACGCAGCAGCGTGCCCTGATGCGGATCGCACACGTAGATCGCGCCGGTCGTCGGGGCCACGGCAACGCAATGTGAGCCGTGCTCGGCTGGCCCGCGGGCCAGCACCGAGAGACGGTCATCCGCACCGAGGCCGAGTACCGTCAAGTTTGCACTGCCCCAAGCTGGAACGGCCAACTGTGCAAGCACGGGGTTCCAGGCGATGATGTCCACGCCATGTCCGGTCGGCGCACTGGCCACGATCTTGCCTTGGTGATCCAGGTCCAAGGCGACGACCCGGCCTTCCTTGCAGCCGACAAACAGCAGCCCCCGTTTCGCCGCCAGTGCCAAGCCACTGGCGCCATGGCAGGTGTTGGCATATTGGGCCACGATGCGGCCTGATCGCAGGTTGATTGCAACCGTCTTCCCGCGCCACTGGTTGGTGTAGGCGCGATTGTTGGTGGCATCGATGATCAGGGATTCGGGGCCTTTGGGAACGGCGACCATGCCGACGGGCGACAGGGTCAGCGTGTGCGGGCCGGTGTGTATGGCGAATCGCTGAATCTGGGCAGCGCGCGGTTCACTGACCCAGATTTCGTGCAGTGGCGCCACATTGCGGACATAGTCCGGGCCTGCGGCCAGTGGCACCCGATCGACGACGGCGCCAGTGCGTGCGTTGACCACGACCAGTTGTTGGTCCTGGTGGTCGCTGGCAATGAAGTAGCCGTCGGCGTAGGCCACCGAGGTGGTGCCGAGGTCGCCACTGCCCGGATGCGCGGCGACCGGTTTGAGCACGGGGATTACCCGCTGTTTGCCGTTGGCCGGATTGATCAGCACCAGTTTGCCGGTGCGTCCGGCGGGTACCACGATCCGCCGCAGTCGCGAAAGGTAGCGGATGTCGTCGAAGCCAATCGGTCCGTGCACGCCAACCAGCTTGACCGTGGTCGGATGCAGGCTTTGCACCTTGGGCCGAGCCGTGGCAGCCCCCGCAGGATGGGCTGCAACGGAAAGCAGCAGCACGATCAAGCTCAGAACGGGGCCGAAGCGTGGAGTCATGATGATTCACCTGTTTGGACGAACCGGGAAAATTGCCGCCGGGC
>NZ_JBTSRB010000012.1:0-66451 GCF_054637675.1 Metallibacterium sp. | reverse complement strand
TCGAGCAGCATGAGCAAACAGCCCAACATGATCGCGCCCTCGATCCTCGCCGCCGATTTCGCGCGGCTTGGCGATGAGGTGCGCGCGGTGCTGGCCGCCGGCGCCGACTGGGTGCATTTCGACGTGATGGGCGAGGCGGGTGCTTTCGCGGGATGCGTTGAAGCGCATCCCGCGCCGCCGAGCGCCCGGCCACGGATGGCCGGGCGGGCGCCACGCTCCATGGATGGCTGCTTGCCGCTCTGGAGACCTGCGTTGTGAAACAGCCCAACATGATCGCGCCCTCGATCCTCGCCGCCGATTTCGCGCGGCTTGGCGATGAGGTGCGCGCGGTGCTGGCCGCCGGCGCCGACTGGGTGCATTTCGACGTGATGGACAACCATTACGTGCCCAACCTGACCATCGGCCCGATGGTGGCGCAAGCGCTCAAGCCGCATTGCCAAAAGCCCGACGCCAGCGCCGCTGTGCTCGATGTGCACCTGATGGTGCAGCCGGTGGACGCACTGGCCGAGGCTTTCATCAAGGCCGGCGCCGATGTCATCAGTTTTCACCCCGAGGCCAGCGCGCACGTCGATCGCACCCTGCAGTTGATCAAGGCCGCGGGCTGCAAGGCCGGGCTGGTGTTCAATCCGGCCACGCCGCTGGACGTGCTGGGGTGGGTCATCGAGCGGCTCGATCTGGTGCTGATCATGTCGGTCAACCCAGGCTTCGGCGGGCAGGGTTTCATCGACAGCGCACTGCGCAAGCTGGAGCGGGCGCGGCGCATCATCGACGCCAGCGGGCGCGCGATCCGGCTGGAAATCGACGGCGGCATCAAGACCGACAACATCCGCCGCGCCGCCGACGCGGGGGCCGATACCTTCGTGGCGGGCAGCGCGATCTTCGGCCAGCGCGACTACGCGCGGGTGATCGCCGCGCTGCGCGTCGAACTCGCCGGAGCCGTCTGAGATGGGCGCGCCCGATTACTCGATTCCCGGCAGCGTCGCGGCGCCATCTGCGCCCGAAGCCGCTGCCGCCGCGCCGCAACCCGGGGCAAGCGTCGCGCGCACCGTCGCCGCAGTGCTGGCCGAGAGCCAGGTCGAGGCGGTGCTGGATGAACTCGAACGCGATCTGGTCGGCCTCGCCCCGGTCAAGCAGCGCATCCGCGACATCGCCGCGCTGCTGGTGATCGACAAGCTGCGCATGAACCTCGGTCTGCAGGCGGAGACGCCCAGCCTGCACATGAGCTTCACCGGCAACCCCGGTACCGGCAAGACCACGGTGGCGCTGCGCATGGCCGAGATCCTGCATCGCCTCGGCTACGTGCGCAAAGGCCATCTGCTGGCGGTGACCCGCGACGATCTGGTCGGCCAGTACATCGGCCACACCGCGCCCAAGACCAGGGAAGTGCTGAAGAAAGCCATGGGCGGCGTGCTGTTCATCGACGAGGCGTATTACCTGTACCGGCCCGAGAACGAGCGCGACTACGGCCAGGAGGCGATCGAGATCCTGCTGCAGGTGATGGAGAACCAGCGCGACGACCTGGTGGTGATCCTGGCCGGCTACAAGGACCGCATGGGCACGTTTTTCAAGTCCAACCCGGGGCTCAGTTCGCGCATCGCGCACCATCTCGATTTTCCCGATTACGCGGTGGCCGAACTGCAGCAGATCGCGCAGCGCATGCTTGCGCAGCGCCATTACCACTTCGGCGCCAACGCCGCCGAGGTGTTCCGCGATTACCTCGAACGCCGCATCCGGCGGCCGCATTTCGCCAACGCGCGCAGCGTGCGCAACGCGCTGGATCGCGCGCGCCTGCGCCAGGCCAGCCGCCTGTTCGCCGAGCGCGAGCGCGCGCTGAGCCAGGACGATCTGACCACGCTGCTGCCGGTGGACCTGCTCGGCAGCCGCGTGTTCACCGATGCCCAACCCTGAGGCGACGCCATGCCCCTGTCCAAGCGCCCGACCCTGACCCAGTACCTGATCGACCAGCGGCGCCGTTTTCCCGGCGCCAGCGGTGATCTGAATGCGCTGATCCTCGATGTCTCCATCGCCTGCAAGGCGATCGCGCGCGCGGTAGCCTTCGGCGAGCTGGGCGCCGACAGCGCGGCCAGCGGCGGCGCGATCAACGTGCAAGGCGAGGTGCAACAGCGCCTCGATGTGGTCAGCAACGAGATGTTCGTACGCCAGGCCGAGTGGTCGGGGCATCTGGCCGGCATGGCTTCGGAGGAAATGGAGCTGCCCTACCAGATTCCGGGCGAATATCCGCGCGGCAAATACCTGCTGGTGTTCGATCCGCTGGATGGCTCCAGCAATCTCGATGTGGACGTGACCGTCGGCAGCATCTTTTCGATCCTGCGCGCGCCCGATGAAGTCGTCGGCAGCGGCCGCGATGTGGTCGAGGCCGATTTCCTGCAGCCCGGCGCGCGGCAGGTCGCCGCTGGCTACGCGCTGTACGGTCCTTCGACCATGCTCGTGCTCAGCGTCGGCAATGGCGTGGTCGGCTTCACCCTCGATCCGAATCTGGGCGAGTTCAAACTCACCCATCCCGAATTGCGCGTGCCCGAGGACGCGCAGGAATTCGCCATCAACAGCTCCAACAGCCGCTTCTGGGAACCGCCGGTGAAGCGCTACGTGGACGAATGCCTGGCCGGGCGCACCGGGCCGCGCGGCAAGGATTTCAACATGCGCTGGATCGCCAGCATGGTGGCCGAGGCGCACCGCATCCTGATGCGCGGCGGCGTGTTCCTGTATCCGCGCGACACCAGGGATCCGGGCAAGGTCGGGCGCCTGCGCCTGCTGTACGAGGCCAACCCGATCGCCTTCGTCATGGAGCAGGCCGGCGCGCGCGCCAGCACCGGACGCCAGCCGGTGCTGGGCGTGCCGCCCAGCGCGCTGCACCAGCGCATCGGCCTGGTGTTCGGATCGAAGCATGAAGTCGAACGCATCGAGCGCTATCACCAGGATGGCGCCACGCGCGATGCGCCCAACCCGTTGTTTGTCGAACGCGGCCTGTTCCGCGAATAAGGAAACGCCATGTCCGAACGCCATCCCATCATCGCCATCACCGGATCGTCCGGCGCTGGCACGACCTCGGTGACGCGCACGTTCCAAAACATCTTCCGGCGCGAGTTGATCAACGCCGCCATCATCGAGGGCGACAGTTTCCATCGCTACGACCGCAAGGAGATGCGTCTGCGCCAGGCCGAAGCCGAGGCCGATGGCGACAAGCACTTCAGCCACTTCGGGCCGGAAAACAACCTGTTCGCCGAACTCGAGCAACTATTCGCCTCCTATGCGCAGATCGGCACCGGCAAGAGCCGCAAATACCTGCACGATGTCGGCGAGGCCGCGCCTTACCAGCAGGAGCCGGGCACCTTCACGCCCTGGGAAGACCTGCCGCTCGATACCGACTTGCTCTATTACGAGGGGCTGCACGGCGCAGTGAGCACGCCCGAGGCCAATGTGGCGCGGCACCCTGACCTGCTGATTGGCGTGGTGCCGGTGATCAACCTCGAATGGATCCAGAAGCTCTATCGCGACAAGCATGTGCGTGGTTACACCGCCGAGGCGGTGACCGATACAATCCTCAGACGCATGCCGGATTACGTGAACTACATCTGCCCGCAGTTCTCGCGTACCGACATCAACTTCCAGCGCGTGCCGGTGGTCGATACCTCCAATCCGTTCATCGCGCGCGAAATCCCCTCCGCCGACGAGAGCATCTGCGTGATCCGATTCCGCAACCCCAAGGGCATCGACTTTCCCTACCTGCAAAGCATGATCCACGACTCGTGGATGTCGCGCGCCAACACCATCGTGGTGCCAGGCGGCAAGATGGAGCTGGCCATGCAAATGATCCTGACGCCGTTCATCTGGCGCATGATGGAGCGCCGCAAGCGCGCGCTGGGGGCGATCTGATGGCCAGCGCATCCAACGCCCGCGTGTTGCGCGGGCAGCCCTCGCACGACCCGCGCGCCACCGCCCTGCGGGCGTTGGCCATGGACGCGGTGCAAAAGGCCAACTGCGGGCATCCCGGCGCGCCGATGGGCATGGCCGAGATGGCCGTTGCGCTATGGGGCAATCACCTGCGCCACAATCCGACCGATCCGCACTGGGCCGATCGCGACCGCTTCGTGCTCAGCAACGGCCACGCCTCGATGCTGCTGTACGCGCTGCTGCATCTGAGCGGCTACGGCCTGTCGCTGGACGAGATCAAGAACTTCCGCCAGTTGCACAGCAAGACGCCGGGCCACCCCGAGCACGGCCTCACCCCGGGCGTGGAAACCACCACCGGGCCGCTGGGCCAGGGCCTGACCAACGCGGTCGGCATGGCGCTGGCCGAAAAACTCCTGGCGCGCGAGTTCAACCGTCCCGGCCACGCCATCGTCGATCACCACACCTATGTCTTCCACGGCGACGGCTGTCTGATGGAAGGTATCAGCCAGGAAGCCATCTCGCTGGCCGGTGTGTGGCAGCTCGACAAGCTCGTCGCGCTGTACGACGACAACGGCATCAGCATCGACGGCGCGGTCGAGGGCTGGTTCGGCGACGACACGCCGGCGCGTTTTCGCGCCTGCGGCTGGCGCGTGATCGGCCCCCTCGACGGTCACGATCTGGCCGCGCTGGATGCGGCCCTCGCCAGCGCCCGGCAACCCAGTGGCAAGCCCACGCTGATCGTGTGCCGTACCACCATCGGTGCCGGCGCGCCCACGCGCGGCGGCAGCGCCAAGGCGCACGGCGAGCCGCTGGGCGCCGACGAAATCGCCGCCACGCGCCAGGCGCTGGGCTGGAACCACCCGCCCTTCGAGATTCCCGCCGAGATCCGCGCGCAGTGGGACGCACGCGCCAGCGGCGCGCAGCGCCAGGGCGAGTGGCAGGCGCGCTTCAACGCCTATCGCAGTGAATTTCCCGAGCTGGCCGCCGAATTCGAGCGGCGCATGAGCGGCGCGCTGCCCGACGATTGGCAAGACCTGCGCGCCAGCGTACTGGAGCAATTCGCACAGGCCACCGAGAACGTCGCCACGCGCAAGGCTTCGCAGCAGGTATTGGCACTGCTGGGCCCGCGCCTGCCCGAGTTGCTCGGCGGCAGCGCCGATCTGACCGGCTCCAACCTCACCGATTTCCCCGATGCCGGGCCGCGTCATATTCATTACGGCGTGCGCGAATTCGGCATGGCCGCGATCATGAACGGCGTCGCTCTGCACGGTGGCTGGATTCCCTACGGCGGCACCTTCCTCACCTTCAGCGATTATAGCCGCAACGCCATCCGCATGGCCGCGCTGATGAAACTGCGCGTGGTGCACGTGTTCACCCACGACTCGATCGGCCTGGGCGAGGACGGCCCCACGCACCAGTCGGTCGAGCACGCCGCCAGCCTGCGCCTGATCCCCAATCTGGAGGTCTGGCGTCCCTGCGATGCCGCCGAAACCGCGCTGGCGTGGAGCGCCGCGCTGGATGCCGTGCACATGCCCAGCGCGCTGCTGTTGTCGCGCCAGACGCTGCCGGCGCAAACACGCAGCGTCGAACAGGCGCAGGCGATCGCGCGCGGCGGCTACGTGCTCAGCGAACCCGCTGGCGCGCGCGCCACGCTGCTGGCCACCGGCTCCGAGGTGGGCCTTGCGATGCAGGCGCAGCAGTTGCTGGCGCAGCAGGGCATCGCCGTGCGCGTGGTGTCCCTGCCCAGCGTCACGCGCTTCGATCGCCAGGACGCCGCGTATCGCGCGACGGTGCTGGGCACGCTGCCGCGCATCGGCGTCGAGGCTGGTGTCACGCGTTGGTGGGGCCAGTACGGCTGCGTCGCCGCGCTCGGCGTGGACAGCTTCGGCGAGTCCGCGCCCGCGCCCGCGGTGTTCGAGTATTTCGGCCTGACCGCCGCGAAGCTGGTGGAAACCGTGCGCGGAGTACTGGGCGCATGATCGAGGTGCTCAGCTTCGATCTCGACGGCACGCTGGTGGACACCGGCGGCGAGATCGCCGGCGCGGTCAACGACACGCTGCGCGAGTTCGATCTGGCGCCGCGCGCGCAAGCCGAGATCGAGGCGCTGATCGGCACCGGCGCGCACGAACTGATGCGGCATCTGCTGGCGCGCGTCGATCCCGCGCAGCATCTCGATCGGGGCGCTGTGCTGCGCGCCTTTGAGCAGCACTACGCCGCGCACGCCGGCAGCGCGGCGCAGCCGTATCCCGGCTGCGTTGAAACCCTGCGCCAGGTGCGTGCGGCCGGCGTGCGCCTGGCCTGCGTGACCAACAAGGAGCAGCGCCACGCGCAGCGCGTGCTCGAGGCCACCGCGCTGGCACCATATTTCGAGCTGCTGATCGGCGGCGACACACTGGCGTGGAAAAAACCGGACGCGCGCGTGCTGCGCCACGTTGTCGCTGCGCTGGGCGGCGTGCCCGCGCACGCCGCGCACGTGGGCGACTCGCAAACCGACCTCGCCGCCGCGCGCAATGCTGGCGTGGCCGACTGGGCGGTGCCATGGGGTTACAACGCCGGCACGCCCATCGCGCAGGCGCAACCCACGCGCCTGTTCGACAGTTTCGCCGACATCGCCGAGGCCGCGCTGGCTCCCTCCGCGGTGCTCGCGCGCCGCACCGCCGGCCTTCACTGAGAGGATGTTTCTCATGCTGGCCCGCCCCCCGACAACGTCATCCTGGACGGCGCGCAGCCTCTCACATTGCTGTCATCCCGCACGGCGCGCAGCGCCGATCCGGGATCCAGGCAACCGCGTCGCAAGGCCCGCTGGATGACCGCTTGCGCGGGGATGACGAACAGAACAATGGTGCATCGTTGAGCCCAGCAGCGATTGATTCCGGATACACCCGCTAAGACCGTTTGGAGAACACGCATGGCCCTCGTTTCGCTACGTCAGGTACTGGACCACGCCGCCGAGCACGGCTACGGCGTACCCGCGTTCAACATCAACGACATGGAGCAGATCCAGGCGATCATGGAGGCCGCGCAGGAAGTGCAGGCGCCGGTGATCCTGCAAGCCTCGGCCGGCGCGCGCGGCTACGCCGGCGAGGCCTATCTGCGCCACATGGTGCTGGCCGCGGTGGAAACGCACCCCGATATTCCGGTGGTGCTGCACCAGGATCACGGCGCCTCGCCCGCGGTGTGCCAGGCCTCGATACGCTCCGGCTTCAGCAGCGTGATGATGGACGGCTCGCTGCGTGAGGACGCCAAGACGCCCTCGTCATACGAGTACAACGTCGAGGTCACGCGCAAGGTGTGCGAGCTGGCGCACTGGGTCGGTGTGTCGGTCGAGGGCGAACTGGGTTGCCTGGGCTCGCTGGAAACCGGCGAGGCCGGCGAGGAGGACGGCGTCGGCGCCGCCGGCAAGCTCAGCCACGACATGCTGCTGACCGATCCGGCGCAGGCCAGGGATTTCGTCGCGCAGACCGGCGTCGATGCGCTGGCCATCGCCATCGGCACCAGCCATGGCGCCTACAAGTTCACGCGCCAGCCCACCGGCGACATCCTCGCCATCGAACGCATCGCCGCCATCCACGCCGCCGTGCCGGCCACGCATCTGGTGATGCACGGCAGCTCCAGCGTGCCGCAGGAATGGCTGGCGATCATTCGCCAGCACGGCGGCGAGATCAAGGAAACCTACGGCGTGCCGGTGCAGGAAATCGTGCGCGGCATCGGCAGCGGCGTGCGCAAGGTCAACATCGACACCGACATCCGCCTGGCCATGACCGGCGCCATGCGTCAGTTGTTCGCCACGCAGCCCTCCGAGTTCGATCCGCGCAAGGCCATGCTGGCGGCGAAGAAGGCCGCGCGCGGCATCTGCAAGCAGCGCTTCGAGGCCTTCGGCTGCGCCGGGCAGGCGGGCAAGATCAAGCCCGTGCCGCTGCAAGCCATGGCCAAGCGCTACCGCTGAGCGCGCGCCGTGGCCGTCGAAAGCCCCGCCACTGCCCTGGGTGCCGCCGCGCCGGAGTTCACCTTGCGCGGCACCGATGGCCGCATGCACAGCCTGCACGAGTTGCGCGGCGCGCGCGGCACGCTGGTGGCCTTCCTCTGCAACCATTGCCCCTACGTGCAGGCGGTGCTGCCGCGCCTGCTGCGCGATGCGCGCGAGCTGGCGCCGTTGGGCGTCAACGTCATCGCCATCAACCCCAACGACGCCGTGGCCTATCCCGAGGACAGCTACGCGCGCATGGTCGAGATCGCGCGCGACTGGCCCTTCCCCTACCTGCACGACGAGACGCAGCAGGCGGCGCGCGCCTATGGTGCCGTGTGCACGCCGGATTTTTTCGGTTACGACGCCGTGCTGCACCTGCGCTACCGCGGCCGTCTGGACGCCGGTCGCAAGCAGCCGCTCGAGGATGCGCCGCGCGAATTGTTCGAGGCCATGCGCCGTATCGCCAGCGGGCAACTGCCGCTGCCGCAGCAATACCCGGCCATGGGCTGCTCGATCAAGTGGCGCGCGGCGTGAGCGCAGCCCCCGCGCTGCGCGCGCTGATCTTCGATGTCGACGGCACCTTGGCCGAAACCGAGCGCGACGGCCACCGCGTGGCCTTCAACCGCGCCTTCGCCGTGCTGGGCCTGCCTTGGCAATGGGACGACGCAACCTACGCCGCGCTGCTGCGCGTGGCCGGCGGCTACGAGCGGCTGCTGTCCTTTCTGGCGGGGCAATCGGATGCGCCGCTGATCGCGGCCGAACGCGAAGCGCTGGCGCGCGCCATCCACCAGCGCAAGAACGCCGAGTTCGGCGCGCTGGTGGCGCGGGGCGGCATCGCACCGCGCCCCGGCGTGCGCCGCCTGATCGACGAATGCGCGGGGCAGGGTGTGTTGCTGGCGGTGGCCACCACCACCGGCCGCGCCAATCTGGATTCCTTGTTCCCGCACCTGTTCGGCGCCGACTGGCCGCAACGCTTCGCCGTGCTGGTCTGCGCCGAGGATGCCCCGCGCAAGAAGCCCGATCCACAGGTGTACCTGATCGCCCTCGCGCGCCTTGGCATCACCCCGCAGCAGGCGCTGGCCGTCGAGGATTCCCCCGCCGGCCTCGCCGCCGCGCGCGCCGCCGGCAGCGCCTGCCTGATCACGCGCAGCGTGTACTTCGCCGACGCCGATTTCAGCGGCGCCGCGGCCGTGGTGGATGATCTGGACGCTGCACCGAACTGGCCCTGCGCGTCGCCGCGCGTGGATCTGGATGCGCTGCGAACGCTGCATGCCTTGCACGCATGATTGGGTGAGCGCGCTAAGCGAACATCGTCTCGCGCTATGCTCGCCACATGAAAGTCAGCGCAGTGCCGCGACTTCTGCGGGATGATGGCTGGTTTGACAGCATCATTTGTTGTAGCTACAGTTAGTCCATGCGGATCACCTGCGACCCTGCAAAACGCGAATGGACGCTGCAGGAGCGCGGCTTGGACATGCGCAGAGCCAAGGAGGCCTTTGCCGGGCCGCACTTCACGCGCGCAGATGATCGCCGGGATTACGGCGAGCCTCGCTTCATCACGGCGGGTTGGCTTGATTCTCGGCTTGTCGTGTTCGCATGGACGCCGCGCGGCGTCGCAAGACGCATCATCAGTATGAGGCATTGCCATGAGCGCGAAGCGAAAAAGCTCCAACCCTATCTCTCATGACCCGGAGACCCCGCCGGAGATCACGGATGCCTGGATTTCCGAGGCCGACCTGTATCTGGGTGAAAAGCTAGTGCGCCGCGGGCGTCCTAAGGTCGCCAACCCGCGTCAGCTTTTATCCCTGCGCTTGCCACCCAAGGTCATCGAGCGCTGGCGGGCTACGGGGCCTGGCTGGCAAACACGCATGGCCGACGCTCTAGAAAAGTCGGCGCCCAAGTCGCGGCGAGCTGTTGGCTAACATCTCAATCCAGCGGACGCCGTACCGGCGCTGCTGATTTCGGGCGTTAGCAACCCCGCGCAGATGTTTCCGCGCTGGCTCCCGGACATTCAAAAAAGCAGGGCCGCTCAACACGGCCCTGTCGTTGTCCGGCCCGGTGATGCGGCTCAGGCCAGCCCGGCCTGCTTCATCACTTCGGCGGCGTAGTCCTCGACTACCTTCTCGATGCCTTCGCCCACGGCCAGACGCTGGAACTTGAGCACCTCGGCGCCGGCGGCCTTTAGCGCGGCCTCGACGGTCTGCTCGGTGTTGAGCACATAGGGCTGACCGTACAGCGTGTTCTCGTTGACGATCTTGGCGATCTTGCCGGAGATGATTTTTTCCAGGATCGCGGCGGGCTTGGCCTTGTCCTTCTCGGCCATCTTGGCCAGCTCGATTTCCTTTTCCTTGGCGACGAACGCGGCGGGTACGTCGCTGGCCTTGTTGTAGGGCGGGTTCATGGCGGCCACGTGCATGGCGATGCCGCGCGCCAGTTCCTCGTTGCCGCCCTTCAGCTCGACCAGCACGCCGATGCGCGCGCCGTGCACGTAGGCGGCCACGGTATGCGCGCTGTCACTGCGCGCCATGCGCCGCACCTGCACGTTCTCGCCGACCTTGGCGATGACCGCGGCGCGGGCTTCCTCGACGCTTTCGCCGCTGGCCAGCTTGACCGCTTTCAGCGCTTCGATGTCGCCGACGCCGGACTTGAGCGCGGCCTGCGCGACGGCGTTGCAGAAGGCGACGAAGTTGTCATCCTTGGCGACGAAGTCGGTCTCGGAGTTGATCTCGACCAGCACCGCCTTGCCGGCGTGCTGAGCCATGGCGATGCGGCCCTCGGCGGCGACGCGGCTGGCTTTCTTGTCGGCCTTGGCCAGGCCCTGCTTGCGCAGCCATTCGGCGGCGGTGTCGATATCGCCGGCGTTTTCGGTCAACGCCTTCTTGCATTCCATCATGCCGGCGCCGGTGCGCTCGCGCAGTTCCTTGACCGTCTGTGCGGTGATCTGCATGCGTGTTTCCTCTTGAATATCTTATTTGATTGTCGAGAAAGTGCTTTCCTGCACTTCCTCAACGTCGCGAGTCCGGCGCATGTCCGGGCTCGCTCCCGACAGATCAAACACATGCGTGTTTGATCTGCGAACGAGACATCCGTGTCTCGCGCCATCAGGGTGTTTTTTCAACACCCTGCTGATGCCGTGCGCGCAGTGTGCGCGCGCGGTAGGTCGCGGGGATGACGCGCCGCTTACTCGGCGGGGACGGGGGCGGGGCCAGCGTCGCTGCCGCGGCCACGACCACCACGCGGTGGGCGCGCATCGCGGCGATCGCGATCACCGGGCTTGCCGGCGTTGCGGCGCGGCGGCGTCTTGCGGCGCGCGGCATCGTCTTCCTTGGCCACCGGATTGCCGGCGGCGTCGAGTTCGACGAAATCGTTCTCGTCGCCCTGCGCGGCAGCCGGGGTGGCGGCCTTGCCTTCGAGGATGGCGTCGGCGGCGGCGCGTGCGTACAACTGCACGGCGCGGATCGCGTCGTCATTGCCGGGAATGGCGTAATCGACCAGCGCCGGGTCGTAGTTGGTATCGACCACGGCGACCACCGGGATGCCCAGTTTCTTGGCTTCGAGCACGGCGATGTTTTCATAGCCGATGTCGATCACGAACAGCGCGTCGGGCAGGCGCGCCATGTTCTTGATGCCGCCCAGGGATTTTTGCAGCTTGTCGCGCTCGCGGCGCAAACTCAGCACCTCGTGCTTGACCAGCTTCTCGAAACGGCCGTCGGTTTCCATGGCTTCCAGCTCCTTGAGCCGGGCCACCGACTGCTTGATGGTGCGGAAGTTGGTCAGCGTGCCGCCCAGCCAGCGCTGCGCGACGTAGGGCATGCCGCAGCGCTGCGCTTCGGTTTCCAGCGCCTCGCGCGCGGAGCGCTTGGTGCCGACGAACATCACCGTGCCGCCGCGCTTCTGCGCCACGCCGGAGAGAAAGTTCATGGCGTCGCCGAACAGCGGCATGGTTTTTTCGAGATTGATGATGTGAATCTTGCCGCGGGCGCCGAAAATGTACGGGCCCATCTTGGGATTCCAGTAGCGCGTCTGATGGCCGAAATGCACGCCGGCTTCCAGCATCTGGCGCATGGTGACTTGGGACATGATGAACTCCGAATGGGCCTTGTGGCCCGCAGGGTTGGGACTTCCACGCATCCCCCGTCCGACCCTGGCGGGCAGGGTCTGCGGCGTCATCGCGGAGGCGGTGCGCTGTCGACCCGTGCCACGCCAAGGCACCCCGGAGCGGGTGCCGATACGTGTGCGGATTTGGCCGGGTGGCCGTTTCGAGTGGCGCCGCGAGCGGTTACACTCGATGCCTGCAAAGGCCCGGTTGGGCCGTGCAAAGCCTTGAAATGTTAGCGGGTATCCCGCGTGGATGGCAAGTGATGCGCAGTCCTGAGCGAACCGTGGCGGTGCTGCCGAAAAGCCCCGCCGACATCGAGAAGATGCGCACGGCCGGGCGCCTTGCCGCCGAGGTGCTGGCGATCCTCAAGCCGCACGTGCGCCCCGGCGTGAGCACCGAGGAGCTGGATCGCATCGCCTACGAGCACATCGTGAACGTGCAAAAGGCGATCCCGGCCAACGTCGGCTACCGCGGTTTTCCCAAGACCTTGTGCACCTCGGTCAACCAGGTGATCTGCCACGGTATTCCCAACGCCGGCAAGATTTTGAAAGACGGCGATATCGTCAACATCGATGTCACCGTGATCAAGGACGGCTGGCACGGCGACACCAGCCGCATGTATTTCGTGGGTACGCCCAGCGTGCTGGGCAGGCGTCTGGTCGAGACCACCCACGCGGCGATGATGGCCGGCATCGGCGCGGTGCGCCCCGGCACGACGCTGGGCGATGTCGGGCATGCCGTGCAGCAGGTGGCCGAGGCGGCGGGGTTTTCCATCGTGCGCGAGTATTGCGGCCACGGCATCGGGCGCATTTATCACGAGGATCCGCAGGTGCTGCACTACGGCAAGCCGGGCACCGGCCTGCGTCTGCAGCGCGGCATGACCTTCACCGTCGAACCCATGGTCAACGCCGGCAAGCCGCATACGCGCGTGCTGCCGGACGGCTGGACGGTGGTGACCAAGGACCACTCGTTGTCGGCGCAGTGGGAGCACACCGTGGCCGTGACCGAGGACGGTTTCGAGATCCTCACGCCCTGGCCGGACGCGGCCTGAGCCGCGCATACCACCCCCCGTCGTCGCCGCATGACCGGCAGGGCATGAACAGCGCGTTTCCCATCGCCATTCCGCCGCTGCCGCGCCTGCCCGAGGCAGTGCCGCGCAGCGGTTTGTCGGACGAAGCGCGGCTGGCGCTGCGGCAATTGCTGGGGGATTACGCGCGCGCATTGGCATTGGCGTTCGACGCCGGCGCCGAGGCGCGCGCGCTGGGCACGGCGCACGGCGCGCTGGTGTCGCGCGTGGTGACGCAGGTGTGGACATTGCATCTGGGTGAGCCGGCCGGGCTGGCATTGTTCGCGCAAGGCGGCTTCGGCCGCGGGCGCCTGTTTCCGCATTCCGACGTCGACCTGCTGGTGCTGGCGCGCGATGAGTCATCCTTGGCCTCGCGCGGGCTGGAACGCGTGTTCACGGTGCTCTGGGATCTGGGGCTGAAGCCGGCGCAGGCAGTGCGCACGCTGGCCGCGCAGCATGCGTTGGCGGCGCAGGATTTGAGCGTGTTCACCGCGCAGATGGAAGCACGCTGGCTGGCCGGGGACCGCGCCATGGCCGGGCTGCCGGCCGCGCTGATGACCGATACGACACTGTGGCCGCTGCCGCGTTTTCTGGCCGCGCGCATGGAGGAACAGGCGCAGCGCCGCGCGCGTCGCGGCGACAGCAGCTACCGCCTCGAACCCGATCTGAAGGACGGCCCAGGTGGCTTGCGCCAACTCGATTTGCTGTACTGGCTGGGGCTGCGCATGGGCCTGCCACGCGACTTGTCGGCGCTGACGCGCGAGGGCTTGCTGGATGCCGCCGCCGCCGCCGCGCTGGAATCCGCCGAGGCGCTGCTGGCGCGTGATCGCTACGTCCTGCACCTGCAGGCCGCGCGCGCCGAGGAGCGCCTGCTGTTCGATCATCAGCGCGCACTGGCGCAGCAACTGGGCTACCGCGATGATGCCGGCGCGCTGGCGGTGGAGCGCTTCATGCAGGATTACTACCGCGCCGCCGCCAGCGTCGAGACACTGGTGGACGAGGCCGCGGCGCGGCTCGCGGCGCGGCTCGATCCGCCGCCGCCGCCGATCGCGCTTGATGCCGACTGGCAGCGGCGCGGCGCGGCGCTCGAACCGCGCGCGACCGATCTGTTCCGCCAGCGCCCCGCGGCGCTGGTCGAGGGTGCGTTGCGGCTGGATGCCGAGGCCGGCATCCAGGCCTTCAGCGCCGACGCCGCGCGCGCCATGCGCAGCGTTCTGCACGCGCTGCCGGGAGGCGCGTTGGCGCAGGATGCGGATGCGCTGCGCGCTTTCGATCACCTGTTGCGGCGTGGCGCCGCGGCGCCGATGGCGCTGACCGCGCTGGCGCGCGACGGCGTGCTGGGCGCGCTGATCCCGGCCTTTGCCGCGGTCAGCGGGCGCATGCAGTACGACCTGTTTCACCAGTACACCGTGGACGAGCACACGCTGCGCGTGCTGGCGCAACTGGCGCTGTTCGCCACGCCCGCGGCGGCGCCTGAATTCGCGCTCGCGCAGTCACTATGGCAGCGGCAGGAACATCTGCCGGTGCTGATCCTGGCGGCGCTGTTCCACGACATCGCCAAGGGTCGCGGCGGCGATCACAGCGAACTGGGCGAGGTCGAGGTGCGCGGTTTCGCGCGGCGCCTGGGCTGGACGGATGCCGACGTGGACGCCGCCGCGTTTCTGGTGCGCTGGCATCTGTTGCTCAGCCAGACCGCGCAGCGGCAGGACATCAGCGATCCGCAGATTGTGCAAACCTTTGCCACGCGCGTAGGCACGTTGCCGCGGCTGGACATGCTGTACCTGCTCACCGTGGCTGACGTCATCGGTACCAGCGCCAAGCTGTGGAACGGTTTCAAGGATCGCCTGCTGATCGATTTGTACCAGGCCGCGCGGCGCGTGCTCAGCGGTGCCGCCGAAAGTCTGGATGAAGCCGCGCGCGGCCAGGCTTGCCGCGCTGCGGCGCTGGCGCAGCTCGTGGCGAGCGGACACGAATCGGCGGCCGTCGAACAGCTTTGGCTGGACTTCCCCGCGGCCGCGTTCGTGCGCCAACGCGCCGCGCAGGTGGCCTGGCAAAGCGCCGCGCTGCTGGCGGCGCCCGGCGTGCTGCCGGTGGTCGCGGCACAGTCGCACGCCGCGCGCGGGGCGTTGGAGGTGTTCTTTCTGGCCGCGGATCGCGATGGCCTGTTCGCCGCCGCCACCGCCGCGCTGGAGCGTGAAGGCTATGTGGTGCAGGAAGCGCGCATCCTCGGCACCCCCAGCGGACGCGCGCTGGACAGCTTCGTGTTGCTGGATGCGCACGGCGCCAGCGGCGATGCCGCGCGCGCGGCGCGATTGTGCGCGCGCCTGGAGGCGGCCTTGCGCGCGCCACACGCGCCGCGCGTGCGCCACGGCCTGCCGCGGCGCTTGCGTCACTTTCAACGCTCGCCGCGGATCCGCTACGAGCCGGCGCGCGGGGGTGCGCGCACGCGCCTGGCGCTGCGTTGCAGCGATCGTCCCGGCCTGCTGGCCGACATCGCCGAGGCGTTCGTGGCCAGCGGCGTGCGCGTGCACGATGCGCGCATCGCCACCTTCGGCGACATCGCCGAGGATTATTTCGAGCTTACCGATCGTCACGACCGTGCGCTCGATGCCGCGCGCTGCGAGATGCTGTGCCGCGCGCTCGAAGCGCGTCTGGGTGACGCTGGACAAGGATCCGCCGCGTCGCCATCGGGCGATTCCTCCACGACCAATCCCGCACCGACCGCCCCCCGCCACGGCTGATCCACATGACCGAGAACCCGATGTCCGCGCTGGAAACAACCATCGAACAGGCCTGGGCCGCGCGCGCGCAGCTCGATGCGCACGCGCTGGAAACCACGCTCGCGCCCGCGCTGGAGCAGGTGCTGGAACTGCTGGAGCGCGGCGCCGCGCGCGTGGCCGAGCCGGACGGGCAGGGTGGCTGGCGCGTCAATACCTGGTTGAAGCAGGCGGTGCTGCTGTACTTCCGCGTGCACGGCAGCCGCCTGATGAGTGGTGGCGCCATGGCGGCGTGGGACAAGGTGCCGCTGCGCTTCGCCGAGGCCGGCGCGGCCGAGCTGCGCGCGCTGGGCGCGCGCGTGGTGCCGGGCGCGCTGGTGCGCCGCGGCGCGTTCATCGGCAAGGATGCCGTGCTGATGCCCAGCTATCTCAACATCGGCGCCTACGTGGGCGTGGGCAGCATGATCGACACCTGGGCCACGGTGGGCTCGTGCGCGCAGATCGGCGCGCGCGTGCATCTGTCCGGCGGTGTCGGCATCGGTGGCGTGCTGGAGCCGCTGCAGGCCGCGCCCACCATCATCGAGGACGATTGCTTCATCGGCGCGCGCTCGGAGGTGGTCGAGGGCGTGATCGTCGAGCGCGGCAGCGTGATCGGCATGGGCGTGTTTCTCGGCCAGAGCACGCGCATCTACAACCGCATGACCGGTGAAACGCTGTACGGCCGCGTGCCCGCCGGCAGCGTGGTGGTCGCCGGCAGCCTGCCCGCGGCCGATGCCACGCACAGCCTGTACGCGGCGATCATCGTCAAGCAGGTGGACGCGAAAACACGCGCCAAGACCTCGCCCAACGAGCTGCTGCGGAGCGAGGCATGAGTTACGCCTTGTACGGTCTGGACAAGTGCGACACCTGCGCCAAGGCACGGCGCTGGCTGGATCGGCACGACGTGACATATCGCTTCATCGACTACCGCGCGCAGCGTCCCGAGCCGGACACGCTGCGCGACTGGGCGCGGCAAATCGGCGGCTGGGACAAGCTGGTCAACAAGGGCGGGCCGACCTGGCGCAATCTGTTGCCGCAGCGCAAGAGCCCGGCCTCCGACGCCGAGTGGACGCTGTTGATCCGCGAGCACCCGCCGCTGCTGCGCCGTCCGCTGGTGTTGCGTGACGCGGCGCTGCTGGGCGTGGGCTTCAACGAGCGTCAGTTCGCCGGCTGGTTTGCCGGCGCTGCGCCGAAACCGCCGCCGCGCGCCGCTGGTTAGAATGCCGGCGCAGGGGAAACCGGAGGGCGCCATGGCGACGTACCGGATTCTCAGTTTCGATGGCGGTGGCTTGCGCGGGGTGGTGACGGCAGTGCTCTTGCAGCGCTTGCAGGCCGCCCGGCCCGCGCTGCTGGCCGACGTGGCCTTGATGGCCGGCACCTCCACCGGCGGGCTGATCGCGCTGGGCTTGCGCCGCGGCCTGACGCCCGGCGCGCTGCGCGCGATGTACCTGCAGCGCGGCGCGGAGATCTTCGCCGCCGACCTGTGGCAGCGCGTGCGCAGTGTGGGCACCATGGCCGGCGCGCGCTATCCGGCCGCCCCGCGCGAGCGCGTGCTGCGCGAGTTGCTTGGCGCCGACACGCGGCTGGATCAGCTCGGCGGCGCGGTGCTGATCGCCGCGTTCGATCTCGATCCGGAGGCCAGCGATCCGGCGCGGCGCGACTGGAAGCCCAAGCTGTTCCACAACCTGCCCGGCAGCGACAGCGACGGCGCCGAGCTGGTCTGGCGCGTGGCCATGGCCACCAGCGCCGCGCCCACGTACTTTCCCAGTTTCGATGGCTACGTCGACGGCGGCGTGTATGCCAACAATCCAGCCATGTGTGCGCTGGCGCAGTCGCAGGATCCGCGCACGGGCGGACCGGTGCCCTGGGCGGACATCCGCCTGCTGTCGCTGGGCACTGGCGCCGTGCGCACGGTGATCGCCGGCAGCGAGGTCAACTGGGGTTACCTGCAGTGGGCGCCCAAGCTGGTGGACCTGATGCTCGATGGCGTTTCCGGCATCGCCGATTACCAGTGCCGCATGTTGCTGGGCAGCGATCAGTATTTTCGCTACGCGCCGTTCTTCCCGCCGGAACACAACGTGGCCATGGACGATGTGGCGGCGCTGCCGTGGTTGTTGCAATGGGCCGAGACCTTGCCGCTGGAACCGCTGCAGGCGTGGTTGGATGCGGCGTGGTTTTAGCGCGATGCCTACCCGCGCGCGCCATGCCCGGCCCGCATCCGCTCAAGGCGCCCGATCCAGCGGGCTGCGCACCCCGCCGGCGCCGCGGTTGAGCACGTGGGTGTAGATCATCGTGGTGGACACATCCTTGTGGCCCAGCAGTTCCTGGACGGTGCGAATGTGTTCGCCCCATCCCTGGGGCTCTCCCCTCGCCTTGCTCGGGGCCGACTTTTCAGTCGTCCCGATTCGCTCCGGGCGAATCGGTCGTAGCCCATCTCGATGAGGTGCGTCGCAAACGAATGGCGCAGGGTGTGCGCGCTCAGCGGTTTGTCGATCCCGGCACGCTGCCGTGCCGTTTTCATCGCACGGGAAAGAATGGCGTCGTCGAAGTGATGGCGGCGGATCGTGCCATCCAGCGGATCGACCGCACGCTGCACCGACGGAAACACGAACTGCCAGCCGAACTCGCGCGCGGCGCGCGGATACTTGCGCGCCAACGCATGCGGCAGGCGCGTCGCACCGAAACCCGCCGCCAGGTCCTCGGCATGAATCACGCGCGCCCGCTCGATCTCGCGCTGCAACGGCTCCGCCAGAGAACGCGGCAGCATCGTGTGCCGATCTTTGCCGCCCTTGCCCTCGCGTACCATGATCTCGTAGCGCGTAAAGTCGATGTCCTTCACGCGCAGGCGCAGGCACTCCATCAAGCGCAAGCCGGTGCCATATAGCAGGCGGGCGATCAGCCACGGGCGGCCATCCATCGCCGCGAGCAGGCGCCGCGCCTCGTCTTGCGACAACACCGTGGGTAGGCGCTGCGGCTGCTTGGCGCGCACCACGTTGTCCAGCCAAGGCAGATCGATCGACAACACCTCGCGATACAGAAACAGCAATGCCGACAGGGCCTGGTTCTGAGTGCTCGCTGCCACCCGACCGCGCACGGCGAGATCGGACAGAAACTGCTCGACCTCGGTCGCGCCCATCGTGCGCGGATGGCGTTTGCCGCTGCTCAGGATGAACCGCCGTATCCACGCTACATACACCTTCTCAGTGCGCAAGCTGTAGTGTTTGAGCCGCAAATGTCGACGAACCTCGTCCATCAGGCGCGGTGCCGGCGTAGCCGAGGCTAGCGGGGCGGCTGCTTTTATACCTGCGGATTCGGAGGAATAATTCATAGCGCCTCACTTTGCGCGATACACAGCGCGATGGTGAGCCCGGCACGCGCCGGGGCGCTATCGTCCATCGGCTTGATCGATGTAGGAATTTTCCGATTGACACGGCCTCGGCAGAGGCTGAACATCCGGCGTTATCCCCCGGATGTGGGGTCTACATCTTGTTAGATTCTAATCAAGTTTCGTCGTCAACTAGCAAGGAGCAACAAGAATGGGCGATTTCGCGTACACAACGGTTCCCGGAAAGATAAAACCGCTTCTCGAAAAAGTGCGTCAGGTTGGCATTCCATCAAAAGCAACAGTCCAATGGCTAAAGACCGTTGGCTTCAAATCAAGCAACGACGCTGGGTTGATCGGAATTCTAAAAGTTGCAGGTCTAGTTGACCCGTCTGGCGTACCCACGAGCGTCTGGTCGAGCTATCGTGGATCGCACCACAAAAAAGTGCTCGGCGATGCGCTTCGGACAGGTTACGCAGAGCTTTTCGCTGTATATCCAAACGCATGGGAAAGCCCGAATTCCGACCTTGAAAACGTCTTCAGTACGAGCTCGACCGCTGGAAAACAGGTCATTGCGAAGACCGTGGCTACATTCAAAGCACTGTGCGAGTGCGCCGAGTTCTCCACATCAACGCAGCAAGTTGCACCTGCCCTCCAGTCAACTGCCTTGCACTCGGCGGTTATTCCGAAACCCACGAATGCTGCATTTAGTCCTGCGAGTAATTCACACAGCCCGTCCGTTCATATCGACATCCAAATACACATTTCACCCGAAGCATCTGTCGACCAAATTGACCAGATATTTAAGAGTATGTCTAAGCACCTGTATGGCGCGAAGGGTGAGTGATGAGTTTTGCTGCGAGAAATGCGCTTAACGCCGCAAAGGCAATAGATGCTGAAGTTCGGCACGAACTAGGTCCTCCAGACGAAGGTCTAATTCCCGCTACCCAATCGGTAGTCCCGCGATCTCTCGTGAGAAATACCCGTGGATACATAGAGAAAGTCACAAATCAAGCTAATGGTTGTTACGAGAATGGTTGGTATGATGCGTGTGCTGTCCTAGTCCGACGATTGATTGAAACTTTAATTATAGAAGCGTACGAAAAGCATTCAATCTCAAGCAAGATTAAGAATCCAAAGGGCGATTTTTACTATCTTAGTGATCTCATTGGTCACTGCCTCGGGGAGTCTGCGTGGAATCTCACGCGTAACTGCAAACAGGCGCTTCCAAAGCTCAAGGACATAGGGGACAAGTCAGCACATAGCCGTAGATACACGGCGCAGCGTGGAGATATAGATCCATTGCTTGCAGATATCCGCTTAGTAGTACAAGAGTTTCTTTATCTGGCGGGCCTCAAGTGAAATCTAACATCTCGTTCAAGGCGGACGGCTACGCCGCCGCTTAACTCCAGCGTTAGCTTTCAATGTCAGTTTTTTCGGTACCCTTGCCAGAAGAGCGGAGTGGTTACACATGAACACCATTGATCTATTTTCTGGCCCTGGCGGACTTTCAATTGGCCTTAAGCGAGCTGGCTACCGGATACTGGCAAACGTCGAGTTGAACCGAGACGCGATGGACACGTACGCATCGCACGATTCCGATGCAACGCACTACAACGTCGATGTGCGTGAGGTTTCATTTGAGAAATTCAGAGGCGTTGCGGATATCGTAGTCGGTGGTCCGCCATGTCAACCATTCTCAATCGGCGGGCTTCGTAAGGCTCAAGCAGACAAGCGGGATATGATTCCAGAGTTCATTCGCTGCCTAAAGGAAAGTCAACCTTCTGCGTTCATCATGGAGAACGTTCCTGGTTTGATCCAGAAGCGAACACGTCCATATTTTGACTGGGCTCTATCGCAGCTGTCGGCATGCGGATTTCGACTAAACTGGGCTGTGTTGAATTCTGCAGATTACGGAATTCCTCAAAAGCGCAAGAGGCTATTCGTTCTAGGGTCTCGAAACATGCAACTACGTTTCCCAGCTGCAACACACGGGCCAGGCACTGAGAATAAGTATCTGTCTGCATTTGACGTAATTGGCACCGATCCCATCGGAGAGGCTCCAAACTGCCCCGTCAAGTTTGCTCGCTTTCCTGACCTTCGCGCCTCACCATACGCGGGCCACGTTTATAACGGAGGCGGGCGCCCTATAGATCCAAACGGGCCGTGCCATACGATTTTGGCATCCGCCGGCGGCTACAAGACTCACTGGTTCGACACGCAAAATTTCGCAGCCGAGTATCACGCTCATTTGAAGGCAGGAGGAAAGCCGCGTGAGGGTGAAGTGCCCGGAGCAAGGCGGATGAGCGTAGAAGAAAGTGCCCTTGTGCAGACGTTCCCAGCGGGAATGCGGTTTGCGGGCCGCAAGTCGTCTCAGTACACCCAAGTTGGGGATGCTGTGCCACCGGACCTCGCCTTTGTGGTTGGGAGATCTGTTTTTTTTCAGCTCAATGGGCGAGCTTCCATGCTGCCCCTGCTAGTTCCAGTCCTCGACCATTTAAACGGCCAGAGTGAGCTTGCGCTGTGAGGAATGTAAATGTTGAGCGCTCCGTTAGCCTCCTGTTAGAACTTGTAGATAGGATCGTTGATGGCGAGACTCTCGGGGCACCAGCAAAGGCAGCCACGCGCGCCCTTTTCGACGATCATGTGGAATCGCATGGCGGAAGCGTTCGGTTGGCGTGCGCATTCCTTACCGCCTATTCCGTTGTCGATCAAAGTTGGGACCACCGCGCCGTGCCAACAGGAGTGCGCGGCACATACGGCGACAAGAAGCTAGCCACATCCCTGACATTCCGCCATGTCACGTTCCACAAGAACATAACAGCCTTCGGTGAGAATCTCGGCTGGAAGGGCGCAGTGAAGCAGTTCGACCTTTCGCAAGACGCCAGATTCTCTCCTTACATACGGGGTCTCGCTGCGCTAAACGCCGAGGAAAAGAAGCGACTGCTGCACCATGTGGCATGGAGAATTGCAACGTCACGAGTTGTTCCGCAGGCTCTTCCGCCTCTCCCGGGCTCGTATCTGTCCTATGCACGTAGTCTGAGCCTCTGTGAGTCGCTGCTTGCCGTTCCATCGGAGGGTCACATTCAACAGTTCTTGGTTGCCGCATTCTTGGAAACTCATCGAAAGCGATTTGGAAACCGAGTGCAGACCCACCATCCTCATGCGTCCGACAAATTCGACGGCACGAAAGGGGACATTGAAGAATTCAGGGACTACGAGCTTGTTGCGGCCTACGAGGTGACGGTAAGGAGTGACTGGAAAAATCGGCTGTCCGATTTTGCAAAGAAGGTCCGTGATGCGAACCTTCCAAAGTACGTAATATTCGCCGCCGGAGTAAGAGGCGATTCGGAATTGAGTCCTGCAACAAAGCTCATAGACTTTGTTCAAGACTTACCATTTGATCTCGCGGTTGTTGATATTCATGACTTCTTCTCTGTTTTCTGCGCAGAGCTCCAGAAAGAAGAGATCGGCGCGGCACTCAACCGGGCATACGAACTACTATCCGACCCAAGACTCTCTGGCCGAGAAGATATCTTGGCCAAGTACCGCAACGTCACGAGTGCATGGCTTGAAAGCTAACATTTCGTTCAAGCCGACGCCGCTTCGCGGCGCGGCTTAACTCAGGCGTTAGCCCCCTCAACGCAGTTCGGAGACTGGCATGCCAAAGTTCGATGAGACCGATCGCAGCAAGGTGATCTCAGAGGTCGAGAGGCACCTCGGCACAAAGCTCTCTCGCGTCGGAAACTATCGAAAGTTCTTGCAGGACGCGTCTGGCAAGTCTTACTGGGTACTTGGCGGCTATGAGGATTGGCACGGCATCACTTCCGACATGCTCAAGAAAGAGCAGCGCCGAGCTACAGATGGCGTTCTAGTCGTTGCCAAGCGTCACAAATCCACCATCGATATTTTTTCTGGCCCACTCCAGCCGCTCATTGCCAACTACCGCGACTTGTCCCATACGCAAACCGGCGACTATCAGTTCAATGTTGCCATTCGTGGCAACTCCATGACCATCAAAGAAGTACAGGGACTTACGCTAAGAAAGCTTGGCGCCTCTCAAGAAGTAGGGACTGCTGTCAGTCCACAACTCAGAGAGGCTACGGCCATTCTTGCCAAGATGTCGCCCGAGGAGCGCTCGCGGCTTTTAGAGCAGCTTTCCGGAAAGTCCGGGGGCTAACAATTCATTCAAGCCGAAACCGCTTCGCGGTTCGGCTTAATTCAGGCGTTAGGCGCCATTAATTCCATTGATCAATCACACCATACGCATGCCAACCACCGAGACACTTGAACGCTTTATCGCGCGAGTCGAGCAGAATGCTCACGCCGAGGCGTGCGAGGAGTTCTACACCGGGAACTCGTCGATGCAAGAGAACCAGTCCGCTCCGCGCGTCGGCCGAGATTTGCATATCGCCAACGAACGGAAGGTTTTCGCGAGGGCGAAGTCAGTCACGTCGAGGTGCGTGCGCCCAGTGTTTGCGAGCGGGGACATCGTGGTCATCCGATGGATCTTCCACTTCGAGTGGATCGATGGAACGATCACACACATGGAGGAGCTCGCCTATCAACGCTGGGAAGGTGAGCGCATTGCGGAGGAAACGTTCTTCTATGACCCAGCCCAAAGAGTACCCAAGAAACCTCAGGCCTAGTCGATCCAGAATGTCGCCTAACCCTTCCTTCAAGCGGACGTGCCTTCGGCACGCCGCTTAAGTAGTTAGCCCACAAACCATGACACTGAGCGCTCCGGTGAGGTTTGACGATCTGCTGGCCGCCTATGAGTGGGTCAGTTCGTCGCCCGATGACAACGAGGCCTTCGTGTCCCGTGTCACTGGAAATGTTCATTGGTCGTCAAGCACGATGGAACTCGACGACGAGCTTCCCGAAGACATCGAAGACGGAAGCATCTACGTCGCGGTACCGAATAAGCATGACCTGAACCTGGGGAAAAACCTTGCGCTCGCTTTCGCTGAAGAGCAGCTTGCCGACTCATATCAAACCGTTGCAAACATCTTTCGCCAGCGGGGTGCCTACGGGCGGTTCAAGGACTTACTGGAACGAAAGGGCTGCCTGGCAGCTTGGTACGACTATGAGACCAAGGCAACTGAGCTTGCTCTACGCGAGTGGGGTGCTGAGGAAGGACTTTCAATTGCGAAGCAGGCTTGTCAAAATGCGGGCTAACCCATTAATACGGACGCTGCGCGATGAAGCCGTGCAGCGCCGGTTATGTTATGAGAGCTTTCGCCAATCCAACCTGCGCCTGTCGCCCGCCGATTGAGCGAGATTGCTCGACCGCCTGATCGCCAGCCTCGACGCGGATGCTGGAGCTGAAACAGCTTGGGATGAGCTTGCCGAGACGCGCGAGCAAGAGCTGCGAACGGGCGCGGTGCAGACCATACCCATTGAGATTGCTGCAGCAAGGCTTGAAGCACGCTTTCCGGGATGAGCGCGAGCAAGAGCTGCGAACGGGCGCGGTGCAGACCATACCCATTGAGATTGCTGCAGCAAGGCTTGAAGCACGCTTTCCGGGATGAGGGTTACCCTTCACCCTGCAGCGGAACAAGACCTCCACGAAGCCGCCTTGTTCTGCGAGCGGGAAGGCTCGCCCGCACTGGCGGGGAGATTCGTTGCTGAGTTCAAGCGCCTCGCGCAGTTGCTGGCCGAACATGCCGAGATCGGCTCCCTGCGTTTGCAGGGGCGCCTCGGGGATTCGCGATGAGTATCTTCCCCTACACGGTCATCCACCGGGCCTCAGCTGCAGAGATCAGCGTGCTGGTCGTCAAACACGATCGCAAGCGGCCTGGCTATGGCGGAGCGCGCACATAGCCCGCTGGCTATGCGAGACGCCATCACGCTTGCCCTTGTTCAGCCGCGCGCGGCCACCGCGCGCCGACCCAGCCGGTGCACGGCGTCGACCAGCACGGCGACGCGGGCGGGGTCGACCTCGGGGGTGATGCCGTGGCCGAGGTTGAACACGTGGCCGGGGTGCGCGCCGAAGGTGTGCAGCAGGGCGGCCACTTCACGCTCGATGATCTCGGGTTGCGCGTGCAGCGCGGCGGGATCGAGATTGCCCTGCAGCGCCACGCGCGCGCCGACGCGGCGCCGCGCTTCGGTCATGGTGATGGTCCAGTCCACGCCCAGCGCGGCGCAGCCGGTATCGGCCAGCGCCTCCAGTTGTCCGGCGCCGTTGACGCCCTTGGCGAACAGGATCAGCGGCAGCGCGGCGGTGACCGCATGCGCGCGCAGTTGCTGCGCGATCGCATCGAGATAACGCAGCGAAAACTCGGCGAACATCGGCGGCGCCAGCAATCCGCCCCAGGTATCGAACAGCATCAGCGCCTGCGCGCCGGCGGCGGCCTGCGCGGCCAGATACGCGGCCACCGCGCGCGCCAGCACGTCGAGCAGGCGGTGCAGGCTGGCGGCATCGTTCCAGGCCAGCGCCTTGACGCGCGCGAAGTCGCGCGAGCCGGCGCCTTCGACCATGTAGCAGGCCAGCGTCCACGGGCTGCCGGCGAAGCCGATCAGTGGCACGCGGTCATCGAGTTCGTGGCGGATCAGGCGCACCGCGTCCATCACGTAGCGCAGCTCGGTCTCGGGATCGGGCACGCCGAGGCGTGCGATGTCGGTGGCGCTGCGCACCGGCCGCGCGAAGCGCGGGCCTTCGCCCTGCGCGAATTCCAGGCCCAAGCCCATCGCATCGGGGATGGTGAGGATGTCCGAAAACAAAATCGCGGCGTCCAGGTCAAAACGCAGCAGCGGCTGCAGGGTCACCTCGCAGGCCAGCTCGGGCGTCTTGGCCAAGGCCAGAAAACTGCCGGCGCGCGCGCGCGTGGCGCGGTACTCGGGCAGGTAGCGCCCGGCCTGGCGCATCAGCCACACCGGCGTGGTGTCGGTGGGCTCGCGGCGCAGCGCGCGCAAAAAGCGCGTGCGGCGCGGATCGTCGGCGATGACGGGCAGGCTCATGCGCTCAGGAGCCCTGCGCGAACATCACGCGGAAACCGCGCCGCAGTTGCGCGTCGCGCGCGGCCTCGAAGGCGGCCAGCGCGGCGTCGCGCTCGAGATAAACCTCGCGGCGCCCACCCGGCTTGCCGCCCTGCGTGCCCCACTCACGCACCAGCGTCCAGCCGCCGAGCAAATCCTGCTCCAGCGCAAGCTGGTAGTAGCGCGGCGTGGCGCCCGCTTCGGGCAGGGTTTGCAGATACAGGCGCATCGAGCGAGTGACGGTGCATGGGGAGCGCGATTGTAGCGGTTCGTCGGCGCGCACTGAGGTGTAGCACTGCGGGCCAGCCGTCGCGGGCTTGCGGAAGTGTAAGGGTCGTGATCGCAACGCGGATGCCCGCGTGTTGTCTGACTTCCATCGTGGCATGCGATCAGGAAGGGATATGGATCAGTCTCGGGCGCCGTCCTTGCTGGAGTTCTGGCGCCATCCGCGCCTGGCCACGGGCCGCTTCGCGCCGCTGCGCATCAGTGAGTGGATCGGCTGGCTGTGCCTGATGGTGGTGCTGTCGTTCATCGCCGAGGCGATTGGCTACCTCATGCTGCACCTGCTCGGCCATGCCATCCCCAATGATCGCTTCATCAATCACATGGCCAGCCATCCCTCGTGGCGATTCGCGGCCTTGCTGCTGGTTGCCCCGGTGCTCGAGGAACTGACGTTTCGCTGTTTTCTGACGGAGTCGCCGCGCGCCATGGCCGTGGGGATGGGCTTTTTCGGCGCGTTCCTGATCGGTTTGCTGATCCATGGCCTGATGGTGCTGGCCGGAAAGCCATTTCCGGTGCGCGATATCGCTTGGCATTACTTCATCAATCTCGCCATTGCGTCGCCGATCATCGCCGTGCAGGCAGGCGTGGCGTGGTTTTTCCGCCGGGGTCTGTTGCGTGCGCTGCGCCGCTACGCAGCATGGGCTTTCTGGATCAGCGCGCTGTTGTTTGCCGCGGCGCATTCGTTCAACTTCGGCATCGGTTTCAAGGATTGGCTGCTGTGGCTGACGCTGCCGCAACTGATGGCAGGTCTGGTGCTGGCCTATCTGCGCGTGCAGTACGGCTTGCGCCGGAGCATCGCCACGCATCTCGCCTTCGACTGGATATTGGTGCTGTTTGCCTGGACGCATCACGACGCCACCACGATGGGTCTGCCGATGAAACTGCTGGCCGGCGTGTTCTCGCTGCTGCTGCTGGCGATGATCGTGCGCGGGCTGTTTTTTCTGTTCCGGCGCGGCGTGATCCGTACCGTGCTGCCCGAGGCTGCAGTAATGCGGTGAGTTGAACCGCGCCAGTTTTCAGGCGACGCCCGCACCCGCAAGGGCTTGGTGAATTGCGCGCGCCACGGCGGCGAGCGCGGCGTCGCGCTGTGGCATCGGCACCGTGGCTCCGGTCAGATACGCCGCCACGAGAATGGGCGCGCGGCGCGGCGGCGTGGCGATGGCGACATCGTTGCGCGTGGCGTGCTCGCCCGCGCCGGACTTGTCGCCCACGCGCCAGTTGGCCGGGAAGCCCGCGCGCAACAGCCTGGCGCCGGTCTGGCTGGCGGCCAGCCACGCGTTGAGCCGTGCGCGCGATGGCGGCGTCAGCGCGTTGCCCAGCAACAGCGTGTCGAGATCGCCGAGCATGGCGCGCGGGGAGGTCGTATCGCGCGCATCGCCGGGCGTGGCCTCATTCAAGGTGGGCTCGGTGCGATCGAGCCGGGTCACCGGGTCGCCGATCGCGCGCGCGAAGCGGGTGATGGCGGACGGGCCGCCCAAGGCCGCCAGCAGCAGATTGCCGGCGGTGTTGTCGCTCCACACCAGCGCCGCATCGCACAGTTCGCGCAGCGACATGCCGGTGGCGTCGACGTGATCCTTGGTGACAGGCGCGTAGACCACCAGCTCGCTTGCACTGAAGCGGATGCGGCGCTCGAGGTTCTCGTGCCCCTCATCGACTTGTCGCAGCAAGGCCGCGACCGCCAGCAGCTTCCAGGTGCTGCAGACCGGAAAGCGCTGATTGGCGTGATACCCGGCCGCGATGCGGTTGTGCGTATCCAGCATGGCAACGCCAAGGCGTCCGCCGGTCTGTGATTCGATGCGCGCGCATTGCGCATGCAGCGCCGACGCCGGCGCTGCAGCGCGCACGGGCACGGTACGCAGCGCACCCGCCGCGACGCCCAGCGCCATGCCCTTCAGCACCTGGCGCCGGCTCAGCATGCCCATGCCGCGCGCACCGCGGCCTCATCGATGCCCTCGGCGATGAAGGCCGCGCCGGCGCCGCGCCACAGGATCAGGCGCAGGCCACCGCCGCGCTTTTTCTTGTCCAGGTGCATGGCGGCCAGCAGCGCGTCGGCATCGAGCCCGGACGGTGGCTGCGTGGGTAGACCCAGCGTGGCGAGCAGGGCGGCGAGGCGCTGCGCGTCGGCCTCACTGGCGTGGCCCAACTGCGCCGACAGCTTGGCCGCCAGCACCATGCCGATGGCCACCGCCTCGCCGTGCAGCAGCGCGCTGTAGCCGGTGACGGTTTCCAGCGCGTGCGCGAAGCTGTGGCCGAAGTTGAGCAGCGCGCGCTCGCCCTGTTCGGTTTCATCGCGCATCACCACGCCAGCCTTGTAGGCGCAGGCGTGGGCGATGGCGGCGGTCAGCGGGTCATCGGCGCGCGCGTTCAGCGCCGCGGTATCGCGTTCAAGCCGGGCCATGAACGCGGCGTCACCCAGCGCGCCGATCTTGACGATTTCGGCGAGGCCGGCGCGATATTCGCGCGGCGGCAGGGTAGCGAGCGTGCCGAGGTCGGCCAGCACCAGGCGCGGCTGATGAAACGCGCCAATGAGATTCTTGCCGGCGGCGTGATCGACGCCGGTCTTGCCGCCCACGGCGGAATCGACCATGGCCAGCAGCGTGGTCGGCATCTGCATGAAGTCGATGCCACGCATCCAGCAGGCCGCAGCGAAGCCGGCCATGTCGCCGACCACGCCGCCGCCGAGGGCGAGGATGCAGGCGTCGCGCGTGGCGCCGAGTTGCGCCAGCGCGTCCCAGATCAGCGCGGTCGTGGCCAGCGTCTTGTGCGCCTCGCCATCGGGCAGCGCCAACGCGCGCCAGTGCAGGTCGACGAGCGCGGGTTCCAGGCGTGCCAGATACAGCGGCGCGACGGTGGTGTTGGTCACGATCAGCGCTTGGCGGCCGCGCAGCAGCGGACGCCATTGCGTGGCATCGCCGAGCAGGTCGCGGCCGATGCGGATGGAATAACTGCGCGCGCCGAGGCGCACTTCGAGTTCGCGTGGCGTGCTCATGCCGGCGCCCCCGTGATTGCGGCGCCACGCCGCCAGTGCACGTGCAGCAGCGCCAGCGCGCGCGCGCCGAGCGCGTCGATGTTTTCGTCGGGGGTTTCATCCAGCACGGCGTCAGCGCATTCCCGATACCAGGTTGCGCGCGCGGCATCGAGCTGCTGCAGACGCGCCAGCAGATCGTCGCCGGCCAGCAGCGGGCGCGTGGCATCGTCAGCCAGACGCCGCGCGCGCGTCGGCGCGCTCACGCGCAGCCACAACACGAAGCCGCGTTGGCGCAGCCACGCGCGATTGTCGGCATGGGTCACGATGCCGCCACCGCAGACCAGGAGCACGCCGGCGTGCGTGCTATGTTCGAGCAGCGCCGCTGACTCGCGGGCGCGGAATCCGGCCTCGCCCTCGTGCGCGAAAATCTCACGCACCGGTTGCCCGGCCTGCGCCTCGATCACGCGATCCAGATCGACGCAGGGCAGACCCAGGCGTGGCGCCAGCCAGGCGCCCAGCGTGGTCTTGCCGGCGCCGGTCGGTCCGATCAGAAACAAATTCAACGAGGGATTCATGACCGCGATTAGACCGCAAGCAGGGTGCGAGACCAAATGCCTGTCGAAGCGCCGGTACTGATCGCCGGCTGCGGCGATGTCGGCATGCGCCTCGCCGCACTGCTGCAGGCGCAGGGACAGAGCGTGCTGTGTCTGCGCCGCAATGTGGCCGCGCTGGCGCCCGGCTTGCCTGGATTCGCTGCGGATCTGGCGGATGCCGCTGCGCTGCGCGCGCTGCCGCGCGGCATCCGTCGCGTGGTGTTTCTGCCGGCGCCAGCGGCGCGCGATGCGGCGGCATATCGCTCGGTTTACCTCGAGGGCCTTGGCCATCTGCTCGATGCGCTGGACCTTGAGGCGCTGCAGCGCTGCGTGCTGGTCACCTCCAGCGCGGTGTACGGCGAGCACGCGGGCGCGTGGGTGGACGAGGACACGCCGCCCGCGCCGCTGGCGTTCAACGGCGTGATCCTGTTGCAGGCCGAGCGTGTGCTGCACGCGCGGCTCGGCGCGGGTCGCGGCGTGGCGCTGCGTCTGGCGGGGCTGTACGGGCCGGGGCGCACGCAGTTGCTCGACAACTTGCGCGCCGGCCATGCGCGCGCGCCGCGCGCGCCACCGTTCTACGCCAATCGCATCCACGTCGACGATGCCGCCGCCGCGTTGGCGCATCTGCTGACCCTGCCGGCGCCGGCGTTGTGCTATCTGGGCGTGGACGATGCGCCGCTGCCGCTGCATGAGCTCTACGCCGCGCTGGCGCAGCAACTGCACGCGCCGCTGCCGGACATCGGCCCGCCGCCGTCCGGCAGCGGCAACAAGCGCCTGCGCAATGCGCGTCTGCGCGCCAGCGGCTGGGCGCCACGCTGGCCGGATGCGCGCGCCGGCCATGCCGCGCTGCTCGCGGCGCGCGCGTGACAATTTGTTACACTGCGCGCGCAAAGCCATGTCAAGCTTGCGGTTTCGGGTGCGATGGCACTGCTTGCTGACAGGGGCTTCGTGGATGCCACACACAGAGGAACGCCACGGAATGAACAAGCAGCACGGCTATGTCGTCGGCGTGCTCGAGGACGATCCCGAGCAGTCCGGCCTGGTGCAGATCTGGCTGGAGAAATCGGGTTACGAGGCGCTGCTGTTCGCCAAGGCCGCCGAGTTTCGCCGCAGCCTCGGCCACGAAGCCATTGACCTGTTGCTGCTGGACTGGATGCTGCCCGATGCCAGCGGTCTGGAAGTGCTGGAGTGGATCCGTAGCGCCGGCAATCCCAATCTTCCGGTGGTGTTCCTCACCGCGCGCGCGGCCGAAACCGACATCGTGCGCGGGCTGGAGGCGGGCGCCGACGATTACGTGGTCAAGCCACCCAAGCAGGCCGAGCTGCTGGCGCGCGTGGCCGCGGTGCTGCGCCGTCGCGGTGGCGCCGAAATCGACGCTGCCGCGCAGTTGGACGTGCCGCCTTACACCATCGATTTCACCAAGCGTCGCGTGCGCATCGGCGCGGATGATTTCGATCTGACCCAGCGCGAGTTCGACCTGGCCAGCTATCTGTTCCGCCGCCACGGCCGCATCGTCAGCCGCGAGGCGCTGCTGGAGCAGGTGTGGAATCTCAGTCCCGGTCTGACCACGCGCACCGTCGACACGCACATCAGCCGCTTGCGCAAGAAACTGGCGCTCAGCGGCGAGCACGGCTGGAAACTGACCGCCGTGTACCAGCACGGTTATCGACTCGAACAAGCCTGAACCATGAGCGCGAACATGATTCCGCACGGCGCGGTCACTACCGCCAATGAACTGCACGGCTACCGCGTGGTGCGCACGCTGGGCATCGTGCGCGGACTGACGGTGCGCTCGCGCAGCGTCATCGGCAATATCGGCGCGGCCTTGCAAACCCTGGTCGGTGGCAACATCACGTTGTACGTCGAGCTGTGCGAGAAGGCGCGCGAGGAAGCCTTCGCGCTGATGTGCCAGCACGCGGCGGCGATGGGCGGCAATGCCGTGCTGGCGATGCGCTACGACGCCAACGACGTGGCCGATGGCGTCACCGAGGTGCTGGCCTATGGCACCGCGGTGGTGGTTGAACCCTCGCCCTGAGACAGGCGTTCCCGGAAGCGCCAGGCAAGCCTCACCGCGCGCGCGCGCCGCGCCGCATCCAGGTCCACGCAAATATCGGCCCAGCGCGGCAGCGTGGTCAGCGCATGCACGCTCAGGCGCTGATAGTGCTGCATGAACCGATGCAGTCGCACAGCATCCATCGCGCGCGGCGCAGCCCGTGCACGCAGCGCCGCCTCGGCTTGCGCGCGCCAGCGACACGCCGCGGCAAAGTCGGGTGCGCGCAGCAGGATGCGCAAATCGAGTACATCCCACAGCGGCGCGTAAGACGCCAGGGCTGCATTGACCGCGCGTCGCCAGCGGCCGTCGGCATCCTCGTGGCGTTCCAGCGCGTTGACGGGCTGCGCCAGCCGCGCCGGATGTTGTGGCCTCAGGCCCAGGCACCAGCCTTCCAGCACGATCAAGGCCGGTGGTGCGATGACATGTGGCCAGCGCGAGGGTGGCTGCCGCGCGTCGCGGCCCTTGTCGAAGCGTGGCAGACGTGCGGGCCGCGCGGCGCTGGCTCGTTGCAGCGCGCGCAGCGTGGCACGCAGCAGGTGCAGATCGTGCGTACCCGGCGCGCCGCGTGTCAGCCACAGCGGATGCAGTGTGCGCGCCATGTGTTGTCGTGCTGCGCGGCCCAGATAAACATCGTCCAGCGACAATCGCGCCGCCGGCACGCCATGCTGCCGCGCCGCGCGTAGCAGCGCCACCGCCAGCGTGCTCTTGCCGCTGCCCTGCAGGCCGGACAGCCCAACCCGCAGCGGCGCCGAGCGCCCGCGCAGCGTGGCCTCGATCAGTGGCCACAGACGCGCGGTCAGCGCCGCGACCGACGTGCTAGCATCGCGCGTTTTCAACGCATGGGCTCGCCCTTGGAACGGTCGAGCTGCAGCCGCAATCTTCAAGGACACCATGCTCAACCCCGAACTCCTGCAACACCTGCGCGATCTGCTTGAGCAGGCGCGCGCCTGCGGCGACCCCGAGGCCACCGCGATGACCCTCGCTACCGTCAGCGGTGACGGTCGCCCCCATGCCCGCATCGTGCTGCTCAAGGGTATCGAGGCCGACGGCCTGCGGTTTTACACCAATTACCGCAGCGCCAAGGGCGAGGAGATTCGCGCCCACGCCGAGGTGGCGCTGTGCCTGTACTGGAAACTCCTGGGCGAGGTCAAGGCCGGCGGCGTGCAAGTGCGCATCGAGGGTCGCGCCGCGCGCCTGCACGACGATGAATCCGATGCTTACTTCGCCGCGCGGCCGCGCGGCAGCCAGATTGGCGCCTGGGCCTCGCTGCAGTCGCAGACCCTGCCCGATCGCGCGGCCTTCGATGCGCGCGTGGCCGAGTACGAACAGCAGTTCGCCGACAAGGACGTGCCGCGCCCACCGCACTGGGGTGGTTATCGCGTGCTGCCGGACATGATCGAGGTTTGGCACGGGCGCGAATTCCGCCTGCACGAACGTCGTCGCTGGGAGCGTTTTGCGGATGTCTGGCGCGAACGCTTGTTGTATCCGTGAAAGCCGCGACTCGGGACTCGGGCAAGACACACGCTTTTGAATCCCGGGTTCGGTTTTTCCCAAGTCCCCGGTCCCCGGTCCCGCTGAGGCGCTTCCTATGCACGGCCCGCGCCGCATCGTTTGCCTGACCGAGGAGCCCACCGAGGTGCTGTACGCGCTCGGTGAGCAGGAGCGCATCGTCGGCATCTCCGGCTTCACCGTGCGGCCGCCGCGTGCGCGCAGGGAAAAGCCCAGGGTCAGTGCATTCACCAGCGCGAAGATCGACGCCATACTCGAATTGCGCCCGGACCTGGCGATCGGGTTTTCCGACATCCAGGCGGACATCGCGCAGGCGCTGATTCGCGCTGGCGTCGAGGTGTGGATCAGCAATCACCGCAGCGTCGCCGGCATCCTCGATTACATCCGACGCCTGGGCGCGCTGGTTGGCGCTGGCGATGCGGCCGCGCTCTATGCGCGCCGCGCCGAGACGCACGTGGATGCCGTGCGCGTCGCGGCTGCGGCGTTGCCGCGTCATCCGCGCGTGTATTTCGAGGAGTGGGACGCGCCCATCATCACCGGCATCCAGTGGGTGGCCGAATTGCTGCGCAGCGCCGGCGGCGAGGACGTGTTCCCCGAGCTGGGCACGCAGTCGCTGGCGAAACACCGCATCCTCGCCGATGCGCGCGAGGTGGTGCGGCGCGATCCGCAAATCATCTTCGGCTCGTGGTGCGGCAAGCGTTTTCGCCCCGAGCAGGTGGCCGCGCGTCCGGGCTGGGATGCGATCAGCGCGGTGCGCACGCGGCAACTGTTCGAGATCAAGTCGCCGATCATCCTGCAGCCAGGCCCGGCCGCGCTGTTCGACGGACTGGACGCGCTGCACGCGCACATCCGCGCGTGGGCGCTGCGCCGCGATTGAGGTTTGCGCGATCGGGGTGAATCAGTGGGTACTGGCCAGCGCGCGCGCTGAATCGCTGGCGAGGTGCGGCAGACAGTTCCAGCGCAGCAGTCGCCAGGCGCCGTCCTGCACGGAGAACTCGCTGAGCGCGGCGTTGTCCAGTCCCAGATTGAGCGCGGTCATGGCGTCGTCGTCGAGCTGCTGCGCGGCCTGCGCGCAGCGCGCGATGGCAGCGGCCGAACTGACCAACAGGACTTGTTCCACGGGGCGCGTTGTCAGCGCTGCGCGCGCTTGGGTGATGCGCGCGGCGAAAGCGCGCCAGGTTTCGGGCAGGTCGGCGTCCAGCGCGCCGTCGCGCCAGGCGGAAAATACCGCGGTGAGCAAGGCACGCGCCTGCGCGGGGCTGGCGCCGGGCGCGACCCAGGCCAGCTCGGGCGCCCGTGGTTGCGCGTTGCGAAATGCAGCCAGCAGCGCGGCGGCATCGGCGTCGTCCCAGTCGTGCTCGATCTCGACGACCGGCGCAGCCCCGTGTGCCATCTGCAGGGCGTCGCGGATGGCCGCCAGGGTCAGTTGATGGCGGCGGCGCGGGCCGCAGATCAGTCGTTGCGGACGCCAGCCGGATTCCCGCGCGATCCACTGCCCCAGCGCCGCGGCCTGCTGCATGCCCAGCGCGCTGAGGCGATCGTAATCGGCGCCGCCCCAGTCGGCTTGCGCGTGGCGGATCAGCAGCACGCGCATGCGCGTCAGGGAAAGTCGCGGCTGAACTCCACCGCGATCGGCGCGCCGCCCACGGGTGTCACCGTGAGCATGAAGCGCAGCGTGTCCGGACGCGGAATGTGCAGCGTGGCGAGGTAATACACCATGCCGGCGTCATCGACCGCGCGAAAGTTCAGCGCCAGGCGCTTGCCCAGCAGCGTGTACGCGGCGCCGCGCACCGTGGCCGCCACCGGCGTGCCGCGCGCGGCGTCCGGCCCGCGCATCACGCTGATGTTCACCACGCCTTCGTCAGCCGCGCGGCGCAGGCCGTGGCGCGCGGCCACCTGCATCGGAATGGTGTCGGTGGCGACCGCGCTGTAGTAGATCGCATAGCCCTGCGTCTTGACCGCATCGGCCGCGTGCAGGGTGGACGGCGGCAGCGTCAGCAGCAGGCCGAGCAGGGCGAGGCGGACACGGTTGCGCATCGGCGACCTCAGATACCCAGCGCCAGACGCTGCGCGAAATCGAACAGCGGCTGCACTAGCAGCACGCGTGCCAGCAAGATCAACAGAATGGCGATCGTCGGCGAGAAGTCCAGCCCACCCAGCAACGGCACCACGCGCTGCAACGGGCGCAGCGCCGGCGCGGCGATCTGGTTGATGAAGGGCACCAGCGGGTGCTGGTCTTCCACCGCGAACATGCCCATCAGCGCGGCGGCGAAGATGATGCCCATGTACAGCACCAGCACGAAGTCGAGCAGATCGGCCACCGCCAGCAGCAGCAAGCCCGGCACGTGCGGCAGCACGCCGGCAACAAGCATCAGCAGCAGCATTTTCAGCACCGCCGCCACATAGGCCAGCAACAGCGGCGCCAGGCTTGCGCGGCGCACGCTGGGCACGAAGCGGCGCAGCGGTGTGACCAGCACATGCGTGGCGCGGAACAGGAACTGGCAGATCGGGTTGTAGAAGTTCACCCGCGCCAGCTCGGCCAGCAGGCGCAGCACGAACAACGCCGTTACCGCGCCGAATGCGAAGGTGATCAGGATTTGCGCGGCGCTGGCGAGATAGCCGCTCATGGCGTGTTCTCGGCGCTCGCGGACAGATCGGCACCGCGCTGCGTGGCGGCGCTCAGCGCGGCGGCCACCAACTCGGCAAAGCCGCCGGCGGCAAAGGCCTGCAGCGCGGCGGCGGTGGTGCCGCCCGGCGAGGTCACGCGCTGGCGCAATTCGGCAGCGCTGGCGCCGTCTTCGCGCAGCATGCGTCCCGCACCGAGGCAGGTTTGCGTGGCCAGCGTGCGCGCGATCTTTTGCGGCAAGCCCTGCGCCACGGCGGCGGCCTCCAGTGCTTCGGTCAGCAGGAAAAAATACGCCGGGCCGGAGCCGGAGAGCGCGGTGACGACATCCATCTGCGCCTCGTCCTCGATCCAGCAGCACAGGCCCGCGGTCTGCATCACGCGCGTGGCCAGCGCACGGCCATCCGCGTTTACTTGTGCATTGGCGAAGAGGCCCGTAGCGCTCGCGCCCAGCAGCGCTGGCGTGTTGGGCATGGCGCGCACCACGGCGATGCTGCCGCCCAGCCATTGCGCAACCTGCGCGCTGCGAATGCCCGCCGCGATCGACAGCACCACGGGGCGCTCGGATTGCGCCAGCGGAGCCAGCCCCACGCATACTTCGCGCAAGATCTGGGGCTTGACCGCCAGCACCCACAGCGCCGCGCCGCGCGCCGCGGAAGGGTTATCGGCGTGCGTGGCGATGCCGAAAGTCTGCGCCAGTTCGGCACGCGCCTCGGCGCGCGGTTCGGCCACGCGCAAGTCCGTGCTCGGCACGCCGCCGCGCAACAGACCGCTGATCAGCGCCCGCGCCATGTTGCCACCGCCGAGGAAGGCGATGGGCCGGGACGCGGGACGTGGGGCAGACGTCCGGGACTCGGGACTCGGGACTCGGGACTCGGGTGAAGACGGGTGCATGCGGGCGTCAGCGATTCAGGAATTTCCGATTCTGGATTCTAGGGGCATATCAGCCGCGACAGTGGAAGCCGGGGCTTGTTCCGTTGCGGTCTGGTCGTAGCCTTTCTCCGAGTTCCGAGTTCCGAGTTCCGAGTTCCGAGTTCCGAGTTCCGAGTTCCGAGTTCCGAGTTCCGAGTTCCGAGTTCCGAGTTCCGAGTTCCGAGTTCCGGGATTTCACCTGCGCGGCCCGAACAAGGCACTGCCCACGCGCACTTCGGTGGCGCCGCAGGCGATGGCCAACTCGTAATCGTCACTCATGCCCATCGACAAAGTGTCGAGGGTGGAATGCTGCATGCGCAACGCATCGAACAGTGCGCGCATGCGTCGGAAGGCAGCAACGCGCTGCGCGCGGTCGGGCACCGGCGCGGGAATCGCCATCAGCCCGCGCAGCGCGAGGCGTGGCGCTTGCGCGAGCAGCCGCGCCAGCTCGGCAGTCTGAGCGGGCTTGCAGCCGGATTTGCCGGCTTCGTCGTCGATATTGACCTGGATGAGCACATTCAATGGCGGCAGCGCGGCCGGGCGTGCGGCATCCAGCAGTGCCACCAGCTTGGCGCGATCGAGGCTTTCCAGCCAGTCGAAATGCCGCGCGACCTCGCGGCACTTGTTGGATTGCAGCGGGCCGATCAGGTGCCATCGCAGGGGCAGATCGGCCAGTTCGCGCTGCTTGGCCAAGGCCTCCTGCACGTAGTTTTCGCCGAAGTGGCGCTGTCCACAGGTGGCGAGGGCGCGCACGGCGCTGGCTGGCCGGGTCTTGGACACGGCGAGCAGTCTTGCCGCTGGCGCCGCTGGCATTTGCGCGGCGGCGATACGCGCGCGGATAGCCTCAAGCGTGATACACCCGGCGTTCAAGCGCGGTGCCTGCTGCGGCAGCGCGTCGGCGGGCTATACTCAAACCTGATGCTGACGATGCCGCCGTGGGCGGTTTGGGGGGAGTCGCGCATGGATATCGCCGAACTGCTCGCATTTTCGGTCAAGAATAAAGCCTCGGACTTGCATTTGTCGGCGGGTTTGCCGCCGATGATCCGCGTCGATGGCGATGTGCGCCGCATCAACGTGCCGGCGCTGGAGCACAAGCAGGTACATGCGCTGATCTACGACATCATGTCGGACAAGCAGCGTCGCGACTACGAGGAATTCCTCGAAGTCGATTTTTCCTTCGAGATCGCCGGGCTGGCGCGTTTTCGCGTCAACGCCTTCAACCAGAACCGCGGCGCCGCGGCGGTGTTTCGCACCATTCCCTCCGAGGTGTGGACGCTGGAAGACCTGGGCGCGCCAAAAATATTCAAGGATCTCATCGACCAGCCGCAGGGCCTGATCCTGTGCACCGGGCCAACCGGTTCAGGCAAATCGACGACGCTGGCGGCGATGGTCGATTATGTCAACAAGAACAACTACGGCCACATCCTCACCATCGAGGATCCGATCGAGTTCGTGCACACCTCGCAGAAATGCCTGATCAACCAGCGCGAAGTGCACCGCGACACGCACGGCTTCAACGAGGCGCTGCGCTCGGCGCTGCGCGAAGACCCCGATTTCATCCTGGTCGGCGAGATGCGCGACATCGAGACCATCCGCCTGGCGCTGACCGCCGCGGAAACCGGACACCTGGTGTTCGCCACGCTGCATACTTCGTCGGCAGCCAAAACCATCGACCGCATCATCGACGTGTTCCCGGCCGGTGAGAAACCCATGGTGCGCTCGATGCTGTCCGAGAGCCTGCGCGCGGTGGTCGCGCAATCGCTGCTGAAGAAAGTCGGTGGCGGGCGCATCGCCGCGCACGAGATCATGGTCGGCATCCCCGCGATCCGCAATCTGATCCGCGAGGACAAGGTCGCGCAGATGTATTCCTCGATCCAGACCGGCCAGCAGTACGGCATGCAGACCATGGACCAATGCCTCCAGGACATGGTCAAGCGCGGCTCGATCACGCGCCAGAACGCGCTGGAATACGCCAAGAACAAGGACATTTTCAGGGCCTGAGACGCTCGCGCGGGTATCGCCCCGGGTGTAGCGTTGCAGGGAGGGCGCGGTGCTTGCCGCCGTGCTGGACCAACGGTTGGCCGCGCCGTGGCATGCGGCGCATCTCGGGAGGGCGCGATGAGCACGCCGGATTTCACCAGTTATCTCAAGCTGATGGCGCACAAGAAGGCCTCGGATCTGTTCGTGACCGCGGGCGTCGCGCCGTCGATCAAGATCAATGGCCGCATCACGCCGATCACGCAGGGGCCGCTCACCGCCAGCCAGGCGCGTGACATGGTGCTCAACGTAATGACGCCGGCGCAGCGCGAGGAGTTCGAGAAGACCCATGAGTGTCAGTTCGCCATCAGCCTCAGCGGCGTCGGTCGTTTCCGTGTCAGCGCGTTCTACCAGCGCAACTGCGTGGGCATGGTGCTGCGCCGCCTGGAGACGCGCATTCCCACCGTGGAGGAACTCAATCTGCCGCCGATCCTCAAGCAGTTGGCGATGACCAAGCGCGGCATCATCATCTTCGTCGGCGCCACCGGCGCGGGCAAATCCACCTCGCTGGCTGCGATGATCGGCTACCGCAACCAGAATTCCACCGGGCACATCGTCACCATCGAGGATCCGATCGAGTACGTGCACAAGCATGAGGGCTGCATCATCACCCAGCGCGAACTCGGCATCGACACCGACAGTTGGGAGAACGCGCTGAAGAACACCCTGCGCCAGGCGCCGGACGTGATCATGATCGGTGAGGTGCGCACGCGCGAGACCATGAACCATGCGGTCAACTTCGCCGAAACCGGACACCTGGTGTTGTGCACGCTGCACGCCAACAACGCCAATCAGGCGATGGAGCGCATCATCCATTTCTTCCCGATCGACGTGCGCGAGCAGTTGTTCATGGACCTGTCGCTCAACCTCAAGGGCGTGATCGCGCAGCAGTTGATTCCGACGCCGGACGGCAAGGCGCGCCGCGTGGCGGTGGAGATCATGCTGGGCACGCCGCTGGTGTCGGATTACATCCGCAAGGGCGAGGTGCACCGGCTCAAGGAAGTGATGAAGGAATCCACCAATCTCGGCATGCGCACCTTCGATCAAAGCCTGGTGGAGCTGTACCACGCCGGCGAGATCACCTACGACGATGCGTTGCGCCATGCCGACAGCTCGAACGAGGTGCGTTTGAGCATCAAGCTGGCGCAGGGTGGCGATGCCAACACGCTGTCGCAAGGGCTGGGCGAGGTCGAGCTGCTGGAAACCACGCCCAACGAATTGCGCCGCTGAGCGCGCGGCGCGCCGCCCGGCGCGCCGCCTTTACCGCGCCAGCAGTTCCGCCAGCACCGCCATGCGCACGAACACGCCGTTGGCGACTTGTTCGAGGATGCGCGACTGCATGCCATCGGCCACTTCCGAGGCGATCTCGATGCCACGGTTGATCGGCCCCGGGTGCAGCACCAGGGCGCCTGGCGCGGCGCGTTTCAGGCGCGCGCTGGTCAGCCCGTAGCGCGCGAAGTACGCGTCTTCGTCGGGCAGCAGGGTGGCGATCATGCGCTCCTTCTGCAGGCGCAGCATGATGATCACATCGCTGCCGGCCACCGCGGCGTCGAAATCATCGCCCAGCGTGCAGTCGGGGAATTCTGCAGCGGTCGGCAGCAGCGCCTGCGGTCCGCACAGGCGCAGCTCGCGCACGCCGAGGATCTGGAAGGCATGCACGTCGGAGCGCGCCACGCGCGAATGCAGCACGTCGCCGCAGATGGTCACCGTCAGCGCGTCGAGGTTGCGGCGGTGCTGGCGCACGGTCAGCGCATCCAGCAGGCCCTGGGTCGGATGCGCGTGATGACCATCGCCGGCATTGATCACGCTGACGCCGCTGGCGGCGTGACGCACCATGAACTCGGGCGTGCCGTTTTCCCGGTGGCGCACGATCAGCGCGTCGAGATGCATCGCCTCCAGCGTATGCAGCGTGTCCAGCAAGGTTTCGCCCTTGTTGGTCGAGGAGTTGGCGATATCGAAATTGACCACGTCGGCGCTGAGCCGGCGCGCGGCCAGCTCGAACGAGGTGCGCGTGCGCGTGGATGGTTCGAAAAACAGATTCAGCACCGTGCGTCCGTGCAGCAGATCGAGCTTGCGCGTGCCATGGGCGCTGGCCACACGCAGCGCCTCGGCGCGATCGAGCAGGTGCAGCAGCGTCTCGGCGCTGAGGTTTTGCAGCGTGATCAGGTGGCGCAGGTGCGGGTGCATGAGGTTTCGCTCAGCCAGGATTCGAGGATGACCGCCGCCGCCAGCGCGTCGAGCTGCGCGGCATCGCGCTTGCGCCGCTGCCCGGCCGCGCGCTGCGTGGCGAAGCGGCGCGCGGCCTCCTGCGAGCTATGGCGCTCGTCGCACAGGTGCACGTCGATGCGGTAGCGCTGGCGCAGTTGTGCGGCGAAACCGCGCGCGGCGCACGTGATCGGTTGCTCGCTGCCATCGCCATCCAGCGGCAGGCCGACGACCAGCGCCAGCGGGCTCCAGGCGCGCAGCAGCGCATCGAGTTCACTCCAGTCGGGGGCTCCCGAATGCGCGGTCAGCACGGCCAGCGGGCGTGCACTGGCGGCGAGGGTCGTGCCCACGGCAACGCCGATGCAGCGCAGGCCGAAATCGAAGCCCAGCACGTTGCCCACGCGCGCGCCGAGGGCTGCGCTCATGCGTTGCCGGCGTAGTGGGCGAGGCGCTGCGCATCCACGCCCATGCGCGCTGCGGCGGCGCTCCAGCGCTGTTCCAGCGGCACCTCGAACAACAGTTCGTTGTCCGCGGCGACGGTCAGCCAGGCGTTGTCGCGCAATTCGCGCTCGAGCTGGCCGGGTTCCCAGCCGGCATAACCCAGCGCGATCAGCATCTGTTGCGGACCGCGCCCGGCGGCGATGGCTTCGAGAATGTCGCGCGAGGTGGTCAGCATCAGCTGCTCATCGATGGCGTAGCTTGATGCCCAGCGCCCATCCAGATTGTGCAGTACGAAGCCGCGCTCGCGCTGCAGCGGGCCACCAGCCAGCACGGCTTGCTGCGCGAGCGGGTCATCGTCGGTGCTGATATCCATTTGCTGCAGCAGATCCTGCAGGCGGTAATCGGAGGTCCGATTGACCACCAGGCCGAGCGCGCCGTCCTCGTTGTGCTGGCAGATCAGCGTGACGGTGTGCTCGAAATCGGGATCGCGCAGCCCGGGCATGGCGATCAGCAGGTGGCCGGTGAGCGTGCTGGTTGCGGTCATGCTCGTATTGTAGCCGCGCTGCGGTTGCCCGCCGCAGGACGCGTTTCGAGGTTCCGTTCAGCGTTGCACCGCATGCTGACGCAGCCTGCCGCCAGGCAGGAACTGCCAGGTGCGGGTGATATACAGCTCATCGAGACGGCCATCGTTTTGCGGCAATGGCGGAAACGGCGCTGCCATGCGCACGATGCGCTCGGCCGCCTGATCCAGTAGCGGAATGCCCGATGACTTGACGATATCCAGACTGCGCACCGCGCCATCGCGGCCGATGCCCACGGTGAGGATCAGCTCGCCGTGCAGATGTCCGGCGCGCGCGGTCTCGGGGTAGTTGAGATTGCCGATGCGCTCGATGCGCTCCACCCAGGCCGCCATGTAGGCGGCGAAGGCGTATTCGCGCGTGTTGGCCGAGATGAACTTGAGGTGCGGGCGCCGTGCGTAGGCTGCGCGTTCGGCGCGCACTTCGGCGCTGAGTTGGGCCATTTGTTCGCGCTCATAGGCCGGAATCGGCGCCTGCGGCAGGGGTCGTGCCGGCGCTGGGCGCGTGGCCGGGCGCGAATCCACGCTGAAGCGGCTGGTACCGCGCGTGGTCACCAGTTCGGGGCCGCGAGCCTCGGTGGGTGCCGGCGCGGCCGGATCGACATGCCGCGGCGCTTGTCCGCGGCCGTCTGGCAGCGGCGTGGAAAACGGCGCCCCGGGCTTGTGCGCGTGCGCGCTGTTGCCACCGCCGGCGTTGTTGGCCTGGGCGAGGAAATCCGCGCGCCGCGGTGTTTCGGCGTTGGCCGTGTGCAGCAGGGTGATGTCCAGCGCCGGCAGGCTGGGACGCGGTGGTTCGATGCTGAAGCCCAGACCCAGTATCAGCACCACGTGCACGATCAGCGAAAACAGCAGGGTCACGCTGATGCGTTCGTTGCCTTGATCCGGGGCGGGGGTGCGCGTCACGCCAGCTTGCGCTCGATGGCATCGAACAGCGTCGCGGCGATGTTCAGCCCGAATTGGGCATCAAGCTCGCGTATGCAGGTCGGCGAGGTGATGTTGATTTCGGTCAACCAGTCGCCGATCACGTCCAGGCCCACGAACAGCAGCCCGCGCCGGCGCAAGTCCTGGGCCACCTGGCTGACGATCCAGCGGTCGCGCGCGCTCAGCGGCACGCCCACGCCGCGCCCGCCGGCGGCCAGATTGCCACGGAACTCGTCACCCTGCGGGATGCGCGCCAGCGCGAACGGCACTGGTTCGCCGTCGATCACCAGAATGCGCTTGTCGCCCTCGCGGATGGCGGGAATGAACTTTTGCGCGAGGGCGAAGCGGGCGTCTTCGCCGACCATGGTTTCGAGGATCGCGTTGAGGTTGGGATCGTGCGCGGCGCTGCGGAAGATGCCGCGCCCGCCCATGCCGTCCAGTGGTTTGAGCACGATCTCGCCGTGCTCGGCGGCGAAGGCGCGCAGCGCGGCGCGCTCGCGCGCCACCAAGGTGGGGGCGCAGCACTGCGGAAACTGCAACGCGTAGAGTTTTTCGTTGCAGTCGCGCAGTGCCTGCGGTGGGTTGATCACCAGCACGCCTGCATCAGCGGCACGTTGCAGCACCTGCGTGTCGTACAGGAACTCGCTGTCCAGCGGTGGATCCTTGCGCGCCAGGATCAGGCGCATCTGCGTCAGAGGTTGCCACTGCGCGTCACCCAGGCCGAACCAGTCATGGGCATCATCACGCACCACCAGCGGCCGCAGTCGCACCCAGGGCTCGCCGACGCGCATGGCCAGGTCGCCTTGTTCGAGATAGTGCAGTGCCCAGCCACGGCGCTGCGCCTCCAGTAACATCGCCAGCGAGGAATCCTTGTACGGCTTGATGTGCGTGATCGGGTCCATGAGGATGGCGAGGCTGGATGCAGTACTGCTGTTCATGGGCTCTCCGGGGGTCGGGCGTGACGGCCATCACGCAATGTGCAAAGTTCACCAAAGCATCATCGCCGACAAGAACTTGCACGCTCAACTTGACACTTCGCATAAACGCGCGTTAAACAGCTCATCTACAGCGGATGCGAGGTCCGCGACTGTGCACCCCGCGTCGGGACCTTGGGTTCCGGCACGCGGTTTGCATGTTTCCACAAGCCGCAGCGACCCTGACGCGGCGGGGGTGACAAGTGCTAGCAACCAGCAATACCGGCAGCCCGACGCTGCGTGTGATGGTGATCGATGACTCCAAGACCATCCGCCGCACCGCCGAAACGTTGCTGAAAAAGGAAGGCTACGAGGTGGTGACCGCGGTGGACGGGTTCGAGGCACTGGCCAAGATCTCCGACCTGCAGCCGCATATCATCTTCGTGGACATCATGATGCCGCGCCTGGATGGCTACCAGACCTGCGCGCTGATCAAGAACAACCAGAATTTCCGCCACGTGCCGGTGGTGATGCTGTCCTCCAAGGACGGCCTGTTCGACAAGGCGCGCGGACGCATCTGCGGCTCCGATCAGTACCTGACCAAACCCTTCACCCGCGAGGAGCTGCTCGATGCGATCCGCTCCCACGTGGACGCGCACTGAGGCCGGCCCGTCATGGCGCATATCCTCATCGTCGACGATTCGCCCACTGACGTGCGCGTGTTCACCACGCTGCTCGAGCGTGCCGGGCACCGCGTGTCCAGCGCCAGCAGCGCCGAGCAGGGCATCGAGATGGCGCGAAGTCTGCGCCCGGATCTGGTGATCATGGACGTGATCATGCCCGGCATGAACGGCTTTCAGGCCACGCGCACCCTCACCCGCGATCCAGCCACGCAGAATGTGCCGGTGCTGATCATCACCACCAAGAGCATGGAAACCGATCGCGTCTGGGGCCTGCGTCAGGGCGCCAGGGATTTTCTGACCAAGCCGGTAGGCGAGAAGGAATTGCTGGCGCGCATCCAGAAACTGCTGGTTCAGGCCGGATGAGGCGCGCGCGATGAGTGTCGAAATGCCCTTCGCGATCCTGGCCGAATACGAGCGCCTCAGTCTCGTGCACCAGGCTGGCGCGCCGGAACAGATCGAGGCACCCGGACTGTGGCGCGGCATTGCCTTTCGCGTTGGCGCGCGCCGGCTGGCCAGCAGCATCGGCGAGGTCAACGAAATCATGGTGCCGCAGGTGTTGACGCCGGTGCCCGGCACCCAGCCTTGGCTGCTTGGCGTTGCCAATGTACGCGGCAATCTGGTGCCGGTGGTCGATCTGGGACTGTTTCTGTTTGGCAGTGCCACCCTGATCGGCGAGCGCACGCGCGTGCTGCTGGTGCGTCAGGGCAACAGTGGCAGCGTCGGCCTGCTGGTCGATGAGGTCAGTGGGCAGCGTAGCCTGACGCTCGAAATGCAGTCCGACGCCGAGGGCGAGGACGATCCGCGCCTGCAGCGTTTTGTCGAGCGCAACGTGCGCATCGAAGCCCAGCGTCTGGGCGTATTCAGCATGCTGCGCCTGACCCGCGCAGCCGATTTCCAACAGGCTGCCGCGTGATGCGTGCGGCGCAATTTCCGGGTGAGGTGAAGGCATGAGCGCTACCAGCAACGTCATCGGCAAGGAGCGCAGCAACACGATTTGGATCGTGTTGCTGCTGCTTTCGATCGCGCTCGCCGTGATCGACTTCGGTTGGCTGACATTGAACAGCAAGCACGAACGCGACGCGGCCAACCTGACCACGCAAATCCAGGTGTTGTCGCAGTCCACCGCCAAGTTCGCGCTGGAATCGGCCAGCGGCAACCTGGATTCGTTCAAGGAGCTGGACGCCACCCGCGCCACGCTTGACAGCCTGATCAGGAAGCTCAAGAACGGCGATTCCGATACCGGCATGCCGGGCTACGGCAACGCCAGCGCCGGCGTCGGTCCGGCCATCACGGCACTGGACAAGTCCTGGGCCCAGTTGGACGGCGATCTGACCAAGATCCTGCGCAACAAGGAGTTGGTGCTGGATTCCAAGCAGCAGACCGATGCCTTCACCCGCGAGGTGCCGGTGCTCGATTCGCGCATGGATCAAGTGGCCAGCATCGTCAAACAAGGCGGCGGCAGCGCCAACCAGACTTACACTGTGGTCAACCAGATGCTGCTGGGCGACCGCATGATCCGTCGCGCGCTGGAAGTGCAGACTGGTGGCGAAGACGCGCAGACCGCCGCCGATGGTCTTGCCCGCGACGCGCAGCTTTATGGAGCGGTGCTCAGCGGCCTGATCCAGGGCAACAGCGAGGTCGGCGTGAGCGCGCTGCCACAGCCGGCCGCGCGCAATATCCTCGAAACCGTGAACAAGGGTTGGCAGGGCGTATCCAATCCGCTCAACAAGCTGCTCGCCGCCGCGCCGACCCTGGTCGAGGTCAAACAGGCCGCCAATCAAGCGTCGGTGGACTCGCAGTCGGTGCTATTGCGCGCCAGCGACGTGTCCACGCGGCTGGATAAGCTGCCGCTGCAGCGTCCGTTCCCCAACGTCTGGCTGGGCGCGCTGGGTGCTGCCGGCGCCATCCTGTTCGCCCTGCTGCTGGTGTTCGCGCAGTCGCGTGCGCAGAAGCAGCGCCTCGCGGCCTCGGGTGAACTGAATCAGCGCAACCAGGAAGCCATTTTGCGGCTGCTCGACGAAATGGGCTCGCTGGCCGAGGGCGATCTCACCGTGCGCGCCACGGTCACCGAGGACATCACCGGCGCCATCGCCGACTCGGTGAACTTCGCCGTGGAAGCCTTGCGCAGCCTGGTGTCCACCATCAACGAAACCGCGGTGCAGGTGTCCGCGGCGGCGCAGGAAACCCAAGCCACCGCCACGCATCTGGCCGAGGCTGCCGAGCATCAGGCGCAGCAGATCACCTCGGCCTCGGCGGCCATCAACGAGATGGCGGTATCGATCGACGAGGTGTCGAAAAACTCGTCCGAATCGGTGGAGGTGGCGCTGCGCTCGGTGCAGATCGCCGGCAAGGGCGCCGCGGTGGTGCGCCAGACCATCGCCGGCATGGACGCGATCCGCGACCAGATCCAGGAAACCTCCAAGCGCATCAAGCGCCTGGGTGAGTCCTCGCAGGAAATCGGTTCGATCGTGGAACTGATCAACGACATCGCCGAGCAGACCAACATTCTGGCGCTGAACGCCGCCATCCAGGCGGCCTCGGCAGGCGAGGCTGGCCGTGGTTTCGCGGTGGTGGCCGACGAAGTGCAGCGTCTGGCGGAGCGCTCGGCGACGGCGACCAAGCGCATCGAGGCGCTGGTGCAGGCGATTCAGTCGGACACCAACGAGGCGGTCAACTCGATGGAGCAGACCACGGCCGAAGTGGTTACCGGAGCGCGCCGCGCCGAGGATGCCGGCGCCGCGCTGGGCGAAATCGAAAAAGTCTCCAATGATCTGGCCGACCTCATCCAGAACATCTCCGAGGCCGCGCGCCAGCAGTCCGCGGCGGCGACCAATATCTCCTCGACCATGAACGTGATCCAGGAGATCACCTCGCAGACTTCGACGGGCGCCAGTCAGACCGCCGAGTCGATCGGCAATCTGGCGCAGATGGCGCAGGATCTGCGCCGTTCGGTCGCCGACTTCAAGCTGCCGGGCTGAGCGGGAGAATCACAGCCCATGGCCGTCGCGCTCAACCCCCACGATGCCGCACTTGTCCTCGCCGGCATGGACGAGGTGGTGTTCGCGCGCTGGGTGGCCCTGCTCGAGCAGCGCACCGGCGTGGTCGTGGCGCCGCAGCGCAAGCCGTTCCTGGTCAGCGCGGTGCGAGCGCGCATGCGCGAAGTGGGTTACAGCAACTTCAGTCACTACTTCGAGCACATCAGCGCGCCGGGCGCGGGCGCGGTGGAATGGGCGACGCTGGTCGACCGCCTCACCGTGCATGAAACGCGCTTCTTCCGGCACATGCCCTCGTTCGATCTGATTCGTGAGCGCTGGCTGCCCGAGCGCCTGGCCAGCGGCATCGGTGCGCTGCACGCGTGGAGCGTGGGCTGCGCCAGTGGCGAGGAGGCGTGGTCGCTGGCCATGGTCCTGCACCATGGCCTGCTCGGTCACGGCGGCAAGCTGCATTTCGGCGTGACCGCCAGCGACGTCAGCGCGGCGGCGGTGGCCACGGCGCGTGCCGCGATCTACCCGCGCGGCCGCATCGAGGAAATCCCGGCGCAATACCGTGCCGAGTACGTCGAGATGCGCGGCGAAGAGGCGTTCACGCCCATCGCCAGCTTGCGCAAGCGCGTGGCGTTCGCGCGCGTCAACCTGCTGCAGGCCGCCGCGGCGCCGCTGCAGCGCCTGAATCTGATTTTCTGCCAGAACGTGCTCATGTACTTCGCGCGCGAGCGTCGCCGCGAGTTGCTGGACGGACTGGCGGGTCTCCTTGAACCAGAGGGCCTGCTGCTGATCGGGCCCGGCGAGGTCACCAGCTGGAGCCACCCCGCGCTGACGCGGGTGGCCTGGCAGGGCACGCTGGCCTATCAGCGCCGCGGCTGAAGCGCTGACAGCGCCCAGCCCCGCGTTCACGCAGCCGGTCATCCGATCCCAGAGGCACATCATGCGACTCGACGAAGATCTCGACTTCACCACCCTGGGCTGGGTCAAGAGTGAACTCGACGAGACCCTGCGCCAAGCGCGGCTCTCGCTCGAAGCCTTTGTGCAGGATCAGGCCGACACCAGCCAGATGCGCTTTTGCGCGACTTATCTGCACCAGGTGCATGGCACGCTGCGCATGGTCGAACTGTACGGCGCGGCCATGGTCGCCGAGGAAATGGAGCAACTGGCCAAGTCGCTGCTCGACGCTGCGGTACCGGATCGCGACGCTGCGTTTGCCGTGCTGATGCGCGGCATGATGCAGTTGCCTGATTACCTCGAACGCCTGCAAGGCGGGCACCGCGACGTGCCGCTGGTGCTGCTGCCGCTGCTCAATGAACTGCGCGGCTGTCGCGGTGAGGCCCAGATTGGCGAGACCGCGCTGTTCATGCCCGATCTCAATGCCGAGTTGCCGTCGTTCGTGCCCGGTCTGACCGCGGCTCCGGCGCCGGCCGCGCAGCAGCGCGCGCTGGCCGTGCTGCGCACGCAACTGCAACTGCCGCTGCTGGCATGGATTCGCAACCAGGGTGATGCCGCGCGCCATCTCGCCACGATGCGCGGCGTACTCGATGGCATCAGCGCGCAGTGCTATTCGTTGCCCGGTCGGCGTCTGTGGTGGATCGCGGGTGGCGTGGCCGAAGGCCTCGAACGCGGTCTGCTGGATGAGCACAGCGTCGAGGTCAGGAAGCTGATCGGCAAAGTCGATCGCAACGTGCGCGCACTGATCGAAGAGGGCGAAACCGCGCTTGCCCGCGGCGAATCCGAGGAACTGGCGCGCAGCCTGCTGTACTACGTGGCGCACGCGCGCCCGGGCAGCGAACGCCTGGCCGCTATTTACGACACCTACCGGCTTGATCGCCTGCTGCCCTCGCAGCGCGAAATCGCGCATGCCGAAGGCGCGCTGGCTGGTCACAACCGCATGCTGCTGGACACCGTGGCGCGCGCCATCAAGGAAGATCTGCTGCGCGTCAAGGACGCGCTGGATCTCTACCTGCGCAACGTCGAACACGATCCGCGCCAGCTCGCCGGCGAGGCCGATGCGCTGGCGCGCGTCGCTGATACGCTGGGCATGCTTGGCCTCAATGTACCGCGACGCGTGGTGCACGAGCAGCGCGAAACCGTCGCGCAGCTCGCCGCGGGCGCACGCACGGTGGACGAAGCGACCTTGCTCGATGTCGCCGGCGCCCTGTTGTACGTCGAATCCTCGCTGGATGATCACATCGATCGCCTCGGCGCCGAAAGTGGCGAGGATGCGGGATTGCAACTGCCCAAGGCCGAGGCGCGACGCCTGCTCGATATCGTGCTCAAGGAGGCCTCCGCCAATCTGGCGCGGGTCAAGGACGATCTGGTGGCCTTCATCGAATCACCCTGGGTGCACGCGCGCGTGGCCGCCGTGCCGGCGCTGCTGGACGAACTGGTGGGTGCGCTGCGCATGCTCGACGTGCCGCGGCTGCCGGCTCTGGTCGAGGCCATTGGCCGCTTCGTGCACAACGAACTGGTCGCCGACCGGCGCGTGCCCACGGCCGAGCAAATGGATCTGCTCGCCGACGCGCTGGCCTCGGTCGAATATTTTCTGGAAGCGGTGCGCGAGCAGCGCCCGCAACGCGAGCGCATCCTCGATGTCACCCAACGCAGCCTCGCCGCGCTGGGCTACTGGCCGGCGCCGGCCCTGCGCGCCATGCCCGCGGAAACCGAGGACACGCACGTCGCATCGCACGGCGCGCACAGCCTGAGTGAAGCGGTCAGCGTGGTTTCCGGCAGTGGTGTCGACGACCTGCTGATCGGCAGCGCCACGGCTGTGCCCACGCCGAGCCAGGATCTGGCGGGGTTGCGTTTCGCCAGCACCGAGCCCACCGCACCGCCGCAGGCTGAATTGCCCGAGCCCGGCGAGGGCCTCGGCGAATGGGTCGAGATCACCGAGGAAATCGAGGAGGCAGTTCCCGCAGACGCCACGCCGTTGGCCGGCTTCCGCCAGGACGGTGAGGCCGCCGATGCCGAGATCCGCGAGGTGTTCATCGAGGAAGTCGGCGAGGAAATCCAGGCGCTCAACAGCGGCCTCGATGCCTGGCTGTCCAACCCGGATGATCTGGATACCTTGCGCAACATGCGTCGCGCCTTCCACACGCTGAAAGGCTCCGGACGCCTGGTGGGTGCCATGGAGTTGGGCGAGTTCGCCTGGAAGGTGGAAAACCTGCTCAACCGCGTGCTTGATCGCAGCGTGTCGCCCGGCCCGATGGTGCAGGCGCTGGTCAGGCACGCCATTGCCGCCTTGCCGGCCGTGCAAAGCTCGCTGCAGGGCGCGCAGGCCTGGGCGCCGCTGCCGGCGATCATGCAGGCCGCCGATCGGCTCAGCAGCGGCGAGGCCGCGCAACTCGATGATTTCATGCAAGCCGCGCCCAGCGTGCAGCGGCGCAGCGTCACGCGCCGTGTCTGGCAGCCGCACCCGCAGCCCATGCTTGCGCCAGAGTCGGAAGTATCGACAGAACCGGCTGCAGCACTTGCGCCCATTGAAATCAGCGCGCCGTTGTTGCCGCCCATCGATGCAGTGCTGCTGGAAATCCTGCGCAGCGAAACCGCGCAGCATCTGGACACCGTACAGGCGTGGCTGACCGCGCCCGGCGATCGCAGTGTCAGCGAACCACTGTTGCGCGCCGTGCATACACTCAACGGCGCCATCGCCATGGTCGACATTCCGGTGATCGGCCACGTGTTGGCACCACTGGAAACCTACCTCAAGCGCTTGCGTGGCAGCGCCGAGCCCATGCCCGCAGACGGACGTGAGGCGCTGGGCGAAGCCGCGGCGTTGATCACGCAAATCATGGCCGAGTACGACCGCGAACGACCCAAAGTACCCGATTCCGATGCGCTCGCAGCCCGACTCGCCGAGCTGCGCGATGCGCTGCCCGAGCCCGAGCATGCCGGTGCGATCTATGGTGTCGGCGTGCACGCCGATGATGTGCATGAAGTCGAACGTGCTGAGACGGAGCGTGTTGAAGCGGCGCGCATCGAGGCCGAGCGTGTGGAGTCTGCGCGCGCTGAAGCTGCACGTGTCGAGGCTGAGCACATCGAAGCCGAACGTCGCGAAACCGAACACCTTGCAGCAGAGCGCGCCGAGGTTGAGCGCGCTGAGGCCGCGCGGCTTGCGGCTGAGCGTGTCGAAGCCGAGCGCAGCGCAGTCGTGCAATTTGAAGTCGAACGCGCGGAAATTGAGCGTTTGGAGGCTGGGCGTCGCGAAGCCGAGCATGCCGAGGCCGCGCGTGCCGCGGCCGATCAAGCCGTGGAAACCTGGCTGGCCGACCTCACGCGGCAGAGCCCGGAATCCGACATCGAGGCCCCACCTGCGGCGCCGGATGTGGGTGCCCTCGCCGACGATCCGCTGACCCGTCTGCTGTTGCAGGGCCTGCAAACCGCAAGCACGGAATGCAGCGCAGAAGTGCCGCAAGAAGTCCTGTCGGATGCGGAGCAGCACGGGCCAAGCGATGCAGTGCAAGCAGAATTCGCGCCACTGTCCGAGTTGGACTTGCACGACGCGGATGCGCGCGATGCCGAGACGTACGACACGGTGCCCGCTTTCGAGCAGCTTTACCCGCAACACGAACCCGCACTCGCTGCCAGCGCGCGTTTGCCTGAGGCGCCCATCCCGACATTCCCGGATGATGCCCAACCCGATGGACATCTGGCTCTTGCCGAGTCCGATCCGGATCTGCTGGAAGTCTTCGTGCAGGAGGGTTTGGAAATTCTTGATCAGGCTGATGTTCGCCTCAATGCATGGCGCGCGCAGCCTGGTGTGCACGACGCGGTGATCGGCTTGCAGCGCGATCTGCATACCCTCAAGGGTGGTGCGCGCATGGCCGGCATCGTGCCGGTAGGCGATCTCGCGCATGCCATGGAAAGCCTGCTTGATGCCGTGGCCGCCGGTCGCCGTTTGGGCGATACCGCCGTGGTTGCCTCGCTGGAGCGCGGTTTTGACCGCCTGCACGAATTGGTCGAGCGTGTGCGGCAGGGGCATGCCGTGGCGTTGCCGGTCAACGCCATCGCCTTGTTCGAGCGCCTCGCCGAAGTCGGCGCAGCCTCTGCTCCGCGCGCCGTTGAGACTGAACCCGTGGTTGTGCCCGTCCTCGCCGAGGCAGCGCGCGTTCCGCTGCAGCCGCTGCCGCCGATCGAAGCCGAGGATCTCGTGCGTACCACGCAGGAAATGGTGCGCGTGCGCTCGGATGTGCTTGACACGCTGGTCAACCAAGCTGGCGAGGTGTCGATCTACCGCTCGCGTCTGGAGCAGCAGGTTTCCACCTTCCGCTTCAACCTGGTCGAGCTGGATCAGACCGTGGCGCGCCTGCGCGACCAGTTGCGCAAGCTGGAAATCGAAACCGAGGCGCAGATCATCGCGCGCTTCCAGCGCGAGCAGCAGATCGCCGCGCACGACAGCGGCTTTGATCCGCTCGAACTGGACCGCTTCTCGCAACTGCAGCAGTATTCGCGCGCGCTGGCCGAGTCGGTGTCCGATCTGGCCTCGCTGCAGGGCTTGCTGGATGACACCACGCGCCAGTCCGAAACCCTGCTGCTGCAACAGTCGCGGGTCAGCTCCGAGTTGCAGGAAGGACTGATGCGCACGCGCATGGTGCCGTTCGAGGCGCTGGTGCCGTCGTTGCGCCGCACCTTGCGCCAGGCCGCGCAGGACTTGAGCCGGCGCGCGCAGTTGCGCGTCGAGGGCGCGCACGGCGAAATGGATCGCACCTTGCTGGAGCGCATGAAAGCGCCGTTCGAGCACATGCTGCGCAACGCGGTCGCGCATGGCGTCGAATCCGCCGCCGAGCGTGTTGCCGCCGGCAAGCCCGAGGAAGGCACGGTCACCATCCGCGTCAGCCGTGAGGCCACCGAGGTGCTGCTGGATGTCAGCGATGACGGCCGCGGACTCGATCGTGATGCCATCCGCGGCAAGGCCATCGAGCGCGGCCTGTTGCGCGCCGATGCCGAGCTGTCCGATCGCGACCTGTACGCCTTCATCCTCGAAAGCGGCTTCTCCACCGCGGGCGAAATCACGCAGATCGCCGGCCGCGGCGTGGGCATGGACGTGGTCGCCAGCGAGATCAAGCAGCTCGGCGGGTCGCTGGCCATCGACTCGGTGCGCGGGCAGGGCACGCGCTTCCAGATCCGCCTGCCGTTCACCCTGGCGGTGACGCAGGCGATCCTGATCAAGCAGGGCGAGTCGGTGTTTGCCGTGCCGATGACCTCGGTGCAGGGCATGGCGCGCATCACCCGCGAGGATCTCGCCGCGCGCATGCTCGATGCGGCGCCGATGTACACCTACGCCGGCGAGCGCTACGTGATCCACGAACTGGGCCGTTTGCTGGGCGTGGGCACGCGTCACAGTGATGACCCGCAGTTGCCGTTGCTGCTGATTCGCAGCGGCGAGTTGCGCGCCGCGGTGCACGTCGATCAGGTCGTCGGCTCGCGCGAAATCGTGGTCAAGTCGGTCGGCCCGCAGATCAGTTCGGTGCCGGGCCTGTTTGGCGCCACCATCATGGGCGATGGCTCGGTGGTGATCATCCTCGATTTGCCGCCCCTGGTACGGCGCGGCACCGCGCTGGGGCAGTATGCCGATGCCGCCGCGCGAGCGGCGGCCGAGGACGGCGACGCGGAGCGGTCGATCGCGCCCATCAGCGCAACTGACGCCGCGCCGCGCGCGCGGCCGCTGGTGATGGTGGTGGACGATTCGATCACCATGCGCAAGGTCACCTCGCGCGTGCTCGAACGCGTGGAGATGGATGTGATCACCGCGAAGGACGGCATCGATGCGCTGGAGCGCCTGCAGGAGCGCACGCCGGATGTCATGCTGCTCGATATCGAGATGCCGCGCATGGATGGCTACGAGCTGGCCACGCACATGAAGAACGATCCGCGCCTCAAGCGCGTGCCAATCATCATGATCACCTCGCGCAGCGGCGAGAAGCATCGACAGCGTGCACTCGAAATCGGCGTGGAGCGTTATCTGGGCAAGCCGTATCAAGAGGCCGATCTGCTGCGCAATGTGCAGGAGGTGCTCGGTGGCCAGCACGCCTGATAGCGGACCCGCGATCGTGCTGCTGTTCGAGGATCTCGACATGGGCGTGCGCCTGCGCGAGGCCTTGCGTGATCGCGGCGCGCGCATCGTGCTCGAAGCGCGCGTCAGCGAGTTTCAGCCACAGGCGCTCATCGAGCACGCCGCCGATGTGGTGGTGCTGAACCTCGATCCGAATGAGGAGGCCGCGCTGGAGCGCGTGGTCGAGGCTCTGGATCCGGTCCGTCAGCGTCTGGTGCTGAATGACGCCGAAGCCACGCGCAGCCTGGCTGGATGGGATGCGGCGCGCTGGGCGCGCCACCTTGCCGCCAAGATCCTCGGCACCGATATTGATCCGCCGCGCCCGGCCGGTGCCGCGTCCGTGCCGGCGCCGGAAATGTTGCTGGCGGCGCCACTCGGGAATGACGCCGTTGCCGCCGCCGTTGAGGCGCCGACCGACCCTTCAGCGCCGACGCGTCCGGAGCCCGCCATGAACGCTGCGCTCGGCCGCGAGATCGAAGCGTTGCTGGACGATGCGAGCGCGCCTGATGCGGCGCCGACGATGAACGATCCGCTGCGTACCGCTACCGGGGAAGGCGCGGTGCGGGATCGGCTCACTCCGTTGCACGATGATCTCGACGCGCTGCTGGTTTCGTTCTCCGCCGCCGGCATGGAGCATGTGCAAAAACCGCTGGACGTGCAGCTCCCGGCCGATTTCGAGCCCGCCCTGCGGGCGCATCCGGATCTTGATGTGGCGAGCGGGATTCAGGCTTCCGCGTCGCCCCCCCCTGTCGAGACGAATGTGGACGCGGCACCGATCACGCCCGCGGCGATCGACACGCCGCAGTTTGACGCACTGGATTTCGATCTGGACGCGCTGTTGGCCGATCTGCACGCGCCGGAAGCACTGCCCGCTGTGTCGATCGCGCCCGTGGACGACAGTGCGAATGATGCAGGCTCGATCGAGCCGGCCCTCGACGAATCGACCCCGATCGAGCGCGTGCCACAGCACGAAGCCTTGGCGCAGCCGGTCGCCATCGAGAGCCATGATGAATTATCGACGGCCGATCTCGATGCGCTGCTGGCCGAGGTTCTGCCGCACGCGGCGAACGCGGTGGGGGTCGTGCCGGTCGCGCTGCCCCTCGCCGACCTGCCCGCTGATGAAGGCGCACACGATCCGCTGCTGTCGATGCTCGCCGAACCCGAAGAGTCCACGCTGTCGATCGAATTGGTCGACTTCGACCCTGAAACCTGGACGCCGCCGACGGACAGCGCGCGCCCCAACGCGGACCCGTCGCTCAACACCGACGCCACGAGCGTCATCGACGCCAACGCCACCGAGTCGCCTGAGATCATGGCAGCAGCGCCAGTGAGCGTTGGCGATGCCGCCCCCGATCTAGAACTGATGCTTGATGAGATGTTCGAGGAGGCCGTGCCGGATGCCCCGATTGCACCGGCCGTTGATGTTTCCGCGCCGGACTGGGGCCTGCTGGATTTTGATGCCGCGCTGGTGTCTGTTGCGCAACCCGCGCCACCCATGGATGCGCCGACGCCTGCACCGAATTTCGCCGCGTCGGACGGGATCGAACTGCTACCGATCGAGGACATTGCGCCAGCCGCGGCGAACGCGGATATGGCTGCGCGGCGCGAACCGGCACGCGGGTTCCGCCGCGTGGTGGCGATCGGCGCCTCGATCGGCGGGCCGGATGCGGTGCGCGAATTCCTGTCTGCGCTGACGCCGGGCCTGCCGTTGTTGCTGGTGGTCGCGCAACATCTGGACGAAGCCTTCTTTGTAGGCTATGCCGCGCAGTTCGAGCGTGCGCTGCAGCATCCGGTGCGCACCGCCGCCAATGGGCTCAACGCGCGCGTCGGCGACGTGCTGCTGGTGCCGCCGCGCGCGCGTATCGCGCTTGATCCAGATGGCGGTGTGCATCTGCTGCCCGGTGGCGACGAGCGCTACACGCCATCGATTGACGACACCTTCACGCGCATCGCCGATACCTTCGGCGCGCGCGCGCTGGCGCTGGTGTTTTCGGGCATGGCCAGCGATGCGCTGCAGGGCATGCGCAGGGTTGTCGAACGCGGTGGCGTGGTGTGGGCGCAGTCGCGCGAGACCTGCGTGGTCAGCGCCATGGTCGATGCCGCGGCGGCGGCCGGTTTGGTGACTTTCTCGGGCACGCCGCAAGAGCTTGCGGCGCGGCTCAATGCGGATTTTTCGGCAGGGTGAATGCATGGCTTTGACCAGTTCGGAAATTCGCGGCGTGATGATTCCGGTGACCAGCGGGCGCGTGTTGCTGCCCAATGCCAACGTCGCCGAGGTGATTACCCTGACCACCCCGGAGGCGGTGGGCGATGCGCCGCCGTGGCTGCTGGGGCGCATTCCGTGGCGTGGTTGGCGCCTGCCGCTGGTCGCCTATGCGGTGCTCATCGGCCAGGTCGAAACGGAAGGCTCGCTGCACGCGCGCGTGGCGGTGCTGAAGGCGCCGGGCGCGCATCCGCGCATGCCCTATCTGGCCATGCTCACGCAGGGATTTCCACGTCTGGTCACGCTGACCCCTGACGTGCTGATGCCCGCCGGCGGCAGCGAGGACCATCCATTCGGTGTGCGCAGTGAGGTGCTGGTGCGCGATGAACCCGCACATATTCCCGATCTGCAGGCGATCGAGGCACGACTGCTGGCGGTGTTGAATATCGCTGCCTGAAACAAGGTTCTCGGACGCAAACTCGGCATCAGATTTGGCGCGCGCGGGCAGGGGTTTACAATAGCCCTTTCCACGGAGCACTCATGAGCAGCCATGCATCCCCCGGCGCGCGCTTTCGCGCCGCGCTGGTCGCCGAAAGTCCGCTGCAAGTGGTGGGCGCCATCACCGCCTATGCCGGTTTGCTGGCCAGGCGCGCCGGCTACCAGGCACTGTATCTATCCGGCGGCGGCGTGGCCGCCAACTCGCTGGGCTTGCCCGATCTCGCCATCAGCACCATGGAAGACGTGCTCACCGATGCGCGGCGTATCGTCGAGGCCACGCAGATGCCGCTGCTGGTGGACATCGACACCGGCTGGGGCGGTGCGTTCAACATCGCCCGCACCATCCGCAGCTTCGAACGCGTCGGCGTGGCTGCGGTGCACATCGAGGATCAGGTCGGGCAGAAGCGTTGCGGCCATCGCCCCAACAAGGAAGTGGTGAGCAGCGCGGAGATGGTCGATCGCGTCAAAGCAGCGGTGGATGCGCGCAGCGATGCGAGCTTCGTGATCATGGCGCGTACCGATGCCATCGCCGTCGAGGGCATCGATGCCGCCATCGCGCGCGCCTGCGCCTGTGTCGAGGCCGGCGCCGACATGATTTTCCCCGAGGCGATGCGCACGCTGGATGACTACCGCCGCTTCAAGGCCGCTGCGCGCGTGCCGATCCTGGCCAATCTCACCGAGTTCGGCGCCACGCCGTATTTCACCGTCGATGAGCTGCGCGGCGCCAACGTGGATATCGCGCTGTACTGCTGCGGCGCCTATCGCGCCATGAACAAGGCCGCGTTGAATTTTTACGAGACTTTGCGTCGCGACGGCACGCAACAAGCCGTGGTGCCGACCATGCAGACGCGCGAGGAGTTGTACGAGGTGCTGAATTACCACACCTACGAACGCAAGCTCGATGCCCTGTTCGGCGCGCACACCGCACCCGACGAGTGATGCCATGCCGACGCAAGCGCGCGCCAGGCTTGCGTGCATGCACGACATCCCCACGCTTGCCCCGCGTCGTGCGCATGGGCGAGCCACCCAGGAGAGCAAGCCAATGAGTGATCCCGCCCAGCAGGTTTTGCCCAAAGCCAAGAAGTCAGTCGCGCTTTCCGGCGTCGCTGCCGGCAATACCGCGGTCTGCACCGTGGGCCGCAACGGCAACGATCTGCACTACCGTGGTTACGACATCCATGATCTGGCCACGCGCGCCAGTTTCGAGGAAGTCGCCCATCTGCTGGTCCACGGCACGCTGCCCGGTTGGAGCGAATTGAACGCCTACCGCGCCCAGCTCAAGCGTTTGCGTGGCCTGCCGCTGCCGGTGCGCGTGGCATTGGAGCAATTGCCCGCGGCGACGCACCCGATGGACGTGATGCGCACCGGCAGCTCGGTGCTGGGCACGGCCTTGCCCGAGCACGAGGGCCATGGCGTGATTGGCGCGCGCGCCATTGCCGATCGCCTGATGGCCAGTTTCGGCTCGATGCTGCTGTACTGGCATCACTACAGCCATAGCGGCAAGCGCATCGACACAGAGACAGATGACGACACCATCGCCGCACACTTTCTGCATCTGCTGCACGGCAAGGCGCCCAGCGAGTTGCATGCGCAGGCGCTGGATCATTCGCTGACGCTGTATGCCGAGCACGAGTTCAACGCCAGCACCTTCGCCGCGCGCGTGATCGCCGGCACCGGTGCCGATATCTACTCGGCGATCACTGGCGCGATCGGCGCATTGCGCGGTCCCAGGCACGGTGGCGCCAACGAGGTGGCGATGGAAATCATCGCCCGCTACCGTAGCGCCGACGAGGCCGAGGCCGACATCCGCGCGCGCGTCGAGCGCAAGGAAATCATCATCGGTTTCGGCCATCCGGTGTACACCATCGGTGATCCGCGCAATCCGATCATCAAGGAGATCAGCCGCAAGCTGTGTAGCGAGGGCGGCAACCCGCGCCTGTTCGAGGTGTCCGAGCGCATCGAACAGGTGATGTGGAGCGCCAAGAAAATGTTCCCCAACCTTGATTGGTACTCGGCCAGCACATACCACATGCTGGGCGTGCCGACGCCGATGTTCACGCCGCTGTTCGTGATCGCGCGCACCTCGGGCTGGAGCGCGCATGTGATCGAGCAGCGCGAGGACGGCAAGATCATTCGCCCCAGCGCCAACTACATCGGGCCTGAGGATCGCGCCTTCGTGCAGATCGAGAAGCGCGGCTGAGTTTCACTCCTGGCGAGTCCGCGCGCGGCGCTGCGCGGACTCAGAGCTGCGCCGCCAGGCGCGTGCCCTGATCGATGGCACGCTTGGCATCCAGTTCCTGTGCAACGTCGGCGCCGCCGATCACATGCACCGCCACGCCTTGCGCAAGCAAGGCATCGGCCAGTTCGCGCTGCGGCATTTGTCCGGCGCAGATCACCACGTTGTCCACGGCGATCAGCATCTCCTCGCCGCCCTTGCGCACGTGCAGGCCGGCGGCGTCGATGCGCTGGTACTCCACGCCACCCAACATGCATACGTGCCTGGCGCGCAAACTGGCGCGGTGCACCCAGCCGGTGGTCTTGTGCAGGCGCTTGCCTGGTGTACCCGGCGAACGCTGCAACAGATACACTTCGCGTGCCGATGGCTCGGGCGCGGCTCGCAGCGTGCCGCGCGCGCGCAGGTTCAGATCCACGCCCCATTCGCGCGCCCAGCGCGTGATATCGGTGCTGGGCGAAGGTGCGGGTTGCACCAGAAACTCGGCCATGTCGAAGCCGATGCCACCGGCGCCGACGATGGCCACGCGCGGCCCCACCGCGGCATCGCGCGCCAGCACATCGAGATAACTGAGCACCATGGGGTGATCCTCGCCAGCGATGCCGGCGCGGCGCGGGTTGACTCCGGTGGCAATGATCACCGCGTCATAGCCTGTGGCCAGCGCATCCGCGCTGGCCGTTGTGCCCAAGCGCAGATCGACGTCGGTATCGGCGATGCGTTGCTCGAAATAGCGCAGTGTTTCGGCGAACTCCTCCTTGCCGGGGATGCGCCTGGCCAGATTGAACTGGCCGCCGATGCGCGCGTCGCGCTCGACCAGCGTCACCGCGTGGCCGCGCTCGGCCAGCGTGGTGGCGCAGGCCAGCCCCGCCGGCCCGGCGCCGACCACGGCGTAGCGTTTGCGTTGTGCGGTGGGTGCGATCAGCAACTCGGTTTCGTGGCAGGCGCGCGGATTCACCAGGCACGATGCACGCCTGTTTTCGAACACATGGTCGAGGCACGCCTGATTGCAGGCGATGCAGGTGTTGATGGCGCTGCCGCGGCCACTGCGCGCCTTGGCCACCCATTGCGGGTCGGCCAGCAGCGGCCGCGCCATCGACACCATGTCGGCATCGCCCGCAGCCAGCACCTGCTCGGCGACCTCGGGCATGTTGATGCGGTTGGTGGTGATCAGCGGAATCGCGACCTCGCCCTTCAGCCGCCGCGTGACCCAGGTGAACGCCGCGCGCGGCACGCTGGTGACGATGGTCGGCACGCGCGCCTCGTGCCAGCCGATGCCGGTGTTGATCAGCGTCGCGCCGGCGGTTTCGACGGCCTTGGCCAGATGCACGATTTCGTCCCAGCTCTGGCCGCCATCGACCAGATCCAGCATCGACAGGCGATAAATGATGATGAAGTCCACACCGACGCGCTCGCGCGCGCGGCGCACGATTTCCACCGCGAAGCGCATGCGGTGCTCCGCGCTACCGCCCCAGCGATCGCTGCGGTGGTTGCTGCGCGCGGCCAGGAACTGGTTGATCAGATAACCTTCCGAGCCCATGATCTCGACGCCGTCGTAGCCGGCCTCGCGCGCCAGTGCCGCGCAGCGCGCGAAGGCGCTGATCGTGCGCTCGACGCCGCGCCCCGACAGCGCGCGCGGCGTGAACGGCGTGATCGGCGATTTGATGCGTGAAGGCGCCACCGACAGCGGGTGATAGCCATAGCGTCCGGCGTGCAGGATCTGCATGCAGATGCGCCCGCCCTCGGCGTGCACCGCGCGCGTGAGCTTGCGATGACGCGCCACGTGCCAAGGCATCGACAGTCGCCCCGAGAATGGCTTCAGCCAGCCCGCGATACCGGGGGCGATGCCGCCGGTGACCATCAGGCCGACGCCGCCGCGCACGCGCGCGGCGAAATACGCGGCAAGCTTGTCGTAGTCGCGCGCGTGGTCTTCAAGCCCGGTGTGCATCGAGCCCATCAGTACGCGATTGGGCAGGGTAATGAAGCCGAGATCCAGCGGCTTGAACAAGTTGGGGTAAGGCATCAGGGCCGGCGCGCATTCAAACGACCGTTCGATCATGGCGCCGCGCGCGGGCACTGACAAGCGTCGCGCCGATCATGCGCGGCCACGGCATGACTTCAGCGCGTGCCGGACGTGGCGTCCATGCTGCGATATTCGAGCAAGTCGCCAGGCTGGCATTGCAGCACCGTGCAAATCGCCGCCAGCGTCTCGAAATGCACGCCCTTGACGCGGCCCTGCTTCAGCAGAGAGAGGTTGGCCTCGGTGACGCCGGCGCGCGCGGTCAGATCCTTCGATTTCATCTTGCGCCGGGCCAGCATCACATCGAGATTGACGGTGATCGTCATCAGACAAACGCGCGATTTTCTTCGGCGGCGCGCACGCCTTCGCGCACGATGCCGGTTGCGGCGCAGCGCATGCTGGTTGCAATCTTCGTCCCGAAGAAGCCAAGGCGCCTTTCGAATGAAAGGCGATCAAGCCAAGGCTCGAATACACCCCGCAGGACGAGTGAACGCAGCAGCCAGGCGCCACAACGGCGAGCATGAAGCAATCGCTGCACAAGACGCGCTCATCCGGCTTGTGGTCTGGCTCCGCGGCGTTGCATCAGCCACGCCCCGCCGCAGATCACCACGACCAGGGTGACTTCCAGCAAGTAGCCCGCCCAGGCGTGCGCGGCGAACCAGTTTTTCACCAACAAGTCGTGGCTGAGCATGCGCCCGGCGGTCCAGGCGATGGCGGCGGCGCCGATGTACACCACCGCGGGGAAACGCTCGATCAGTTTCAGAATCAGCGTCGAGCCCCATACCACCAGCGGCACGCTGACCAGCAGGCCGATCACCACCAGCGACATGTGGCCATGCGCAGCGCCGGCGACGGCCAGTACGTTGTCGAGGCCCATCAGTGCATCGGCGATCACGATGGTCTGCATCGCCGACCAGAAGCCCATCGCGGGCGCGACTTTGTGTTCACCCTCGTCCTGGCGCAGCAGTTTCCATGCGATCGGCAGCAGCAGCAAACCGCCGGCCAGCATCAGTCCGGGCAGCTTGAGCAGCCACACCACCACGACGGTCATGGCGATGCGCACCGCGATGGCGCCCAGCGTGCCCCAGAAAATCGCCTGCTTCTGCAGATGCTTGGGCAGATTGCGCGCGGCCAGCGCGATGACGATGGCGTTGTCGCCGGCCAGCACCAGGTCGATCAGGATGATGCTGAGCAGGCCCGACCAAAAAGTGGAGGTGAGAACGTCCATGCAGACTCCGGCGCGCAGAGCGGACAGCGCCGACACGGGCGCGCGGCCGGCCGGGGGCTGCCCATGGTCTCGCTCGCACCCGCATTGTTGGCTGGGGCACCACGGCGACCGGAGCGTGCGCTCGTGATGACGGCCGGCGTGCGGGGAACCTCGTGCGAAGTTCCTTGAGAGCTACTCCCCGTGGGAGGCAGCGGCTGATTGTTGGGGTCGTCGTGCGCGTGGTCAAGCACCGCCGTCGAAACGAAACGCGTGCAGCGCCAGGGTGCCGTACTGCCAGGCCTCATGCAGCAGTGTCCCCGCGCCGCCTGCGGCACCCCAGGCAATGAACAACGGCAGCAGGTGTTCCGGTGTGGGGTGCGCGCGCAGCGCCTGTGGTGCCTGCGCGCGCCAGTCCATGGCTGAGGCGCCATCACCATCGGTCACGCGCGCCGCGAGCCATGCGGCAAAGGCTTGCGCCCACGCTATTGGCGTATGCGCAGCATGCTGCCAATCGAGGGTGCCGAGGTTGTGCACGAAGCCACCCGAACCGATCACCAGCACGTTGTCCGCGCGCAGCGGCGCCAGCGCCGCGCCCAGCGCATAATGCCAAGCCGCATCGCGCTGCGGACTGACGCTGAGCGCGACCACGGGAATGTCGGCCTGCGGGTACATCCGCAGCAGCGGTACCCAGGCGCCGTGATCGAGCGGCAATGCGGCATTCGTGGCCGCCTCGAAGCCTGCATCGCGCAGCAGTTCTGCGGCGCGCGTGGCTAGCGTCGGCGACCCTGGTGCCGGATAGCGCAGAGCGTAAAGCTCGCGTGGAAAACCACCGAAGTCATGCAGCGTGGCTGGAGCAGGCGAGGTTGTCAGCACGGGTTGCGCGGCATGCAGGTGCGCCGAGGCGATCAGGATCGCACGCGGCCGCGGCAGCGCCGGCCCCAGCGTGTCGAGGAAGTGACCCGTGACGCTGTCTTCCAGCGCCAGCGTCGGCGCGCCGTGCGAGATGAACAGGCTGGGCAACGGCGTGGTGTGTTGTGTATCCATGCTCGCATCATGCGGGCGCGCGCCGCGCGCACATGCCTCTGGCTGCGAACAGCTTGTTGCGGCAGGCGCAACAGCGTGGGGTGCGCTCGGCTTCTGGCAAAATGCACGACTTGCTGTCTGTTGCAGCCCCTCCACGGAAGCCCGCCATGTCCCAGCACGATATCCGTTCCGCGCAGCGTCCTGCGCCCGATGCACCGATGCTCGCCATTGCCGATTACGTGGCCGATGGCGAGATCAGCTCGCGTGATGCCATCGATACGGCGCGCTACATGGTGATGGATTCGCTGGGCTGCGCCATGCTGGCGATGAAGTTCCCCGAGTGCGTCAAGCATCTTGGCCCGGTGGTGCCTGGCGCGACCATGGTTGGCGGCGTGCGCGTGCCTGGCACCAGCCACGAGCTCGATCCGGTGCAGGCCGCGTTCGCCATCGGCACGCAGATCCGCTGGCTGGATTTCAACGACACTTGGCTAGCGGCCGAGTGGGGTCATCCCTCCGACAACCTCGGCAGCATTCTGGCCGTGGGTGACTACCTCAGCCGCAAGGCCGAGCGTGAAGGGCGCACGCCGCTGGACATGGGGCAGGTGCTGCGTTACGCGGTCAAGGCGCACGAAATTCAGGGTATATACGCGCTGCAGAACAGCTTCAATCGTGTCGGGCTCGACCACGTGATTCTGGTGCGCCTGGCCTCGACCGCGGTGGCCACGCACATGCTGGGCGGTGACAAGGACGCCATTGTCACCGCCGTTGCGCATAGTTGGATCGACAACGGCGCACTGCGCACCTATCGCCACGCCCCCAACACCGGGCCACGCAAGAGCTGGGCCGCGGGTGACGCCTGCCGCCGCGCGGTGATCCATGCCCTCAACGCCGTGGACAAAGGCGTGGTCGGTTACCCCTCGGCGCTCAGCGCCAAGACCTGGGGTTTTTATGATGTGGCTTTCAAGGGCAAGGCCTTCGAATTCGAGCGCCCGTTCGGCAGCTACGTGATGGAGAACGTGCTGTTCAAGATCAGCCACCCGGCCGAGTTCCATGCGCAGACTGCGGTAGAGTGCGCGATGCGTCTGCACGCCGAGGTGGCACCGCGCCTCGACCAGATCGAGCGCATCGAAATTGAAACCCAGGAGGCCGGCGCGCGCATCATCGACAAGACTGGCCCGTTGGCCAATTATGCCGACCGCGACCACTGCATCCAGTACATGGTGGCGGTGCCGCTGATCTTCGGCCGTCTGACCGCCGACGATTACGGCGACGTCGTTGCGGCCGACCCGCGCATCGACGCGCTGCGCAGCAAGATGAGCGTGCACGAAAATCCGCAATTCACGCGCGATTATTTCGATGCTGGCAAGCGCTATATCGGCAATGCGGTGCAGGTGTTCTTCAAGGATGGCAGCCATACGGCCAAGGTCTCGATCGACTATCCGATCGGGCACCGCAAGCGCCGCGCCGAGGGCATCCCGGTGCTGTTGCAAAAGTTCGAGGGCGCATTGCGCGGCCATTTGCCGCAGCAGTGCGTGCAGCGCATTCTCGAAGTCTGCGCCAGCGCCGAGCGCTTCGACGCCATGCCGGTGCACTGCTTCATGGATCTGTTCGCACTGTGATGCCGATCGCGCGCCGCGAGGCGCGCTTGACGTGAAACTGAACGAGCGTCACAGTGCTGAACGCATTTGTTTGTTTTTTGCTAAACTGTGACCGTTGCCATTCGATGCCGTATCTGACTGGCAAGTCCTGAGCATTAGCGTGGCGCCGACGCCAACCGGAACGGGCGCATCAACTGAAATTAGGAGACTGCGATGAAAAGAAAGAGCCTCTACGCTCTGATCGCGCTGGTTGTGGCGGGTAGCAGCATGGGTACCGCACAGGCCGTGGATTATGGCAACTGGTACATCGCACCGCGCCTTGGCGTGCTGGTGCCCGATTCCAAGCGCGACACCCAGGATTCGGTTCTGGGCGGGCTGGGTGTCGGTTTTTGGGTCAACCAGAATTTCGCGGTGGATCTCGAGTACACCCTCAACGACGCCAACTACAAGAGCAGCTCACCCTTTGCCACTCATCAGTGGCAGACGCAGAGTCTGGGTGTGACCGGTCGCTATTTCATCGGCGATGGGCAGACTTATGCCGGTTGGCGGCCATTTGTGGCGGGTGGTATCGGCATGTATGGGCACAACGCTTTCAATGCGCCCAGTGGTTGGGGTCCCGGATTCCTGGTTGGTGGTGGTGTGCAGCGCGCGCTGACCGATCGCGTCGCCCTGCGCGGCGAAATCGACTACCGCTGGAACCGTGACACTGTCTCCCTTCCGACCACCACCAACTATGGTGACTGGGCTGCCACGCTGGGTCTGGTGATTTCCATGGCGCCGCCGCCGCCGCCGCCGCCGCCGCCGGCTGCAGCGCCG